>NZ_JADEWP010000005.1:0-31702 GCF_015207535.1 Cyanobium sp. LEGE 06143
CTCTTCGATCGCCTCTCCACCCTGCGGGCAGAGGGCAGCCCTGAGGCTCGGCTCACTAGAGGCCCGCACGAAGCCAACGAAATCCCTCACGAACTCCTCGAGATTGCCATCGGCTCGAAATTTCCTCCAGGCGGGAGGCTCCGAGTCGCGCAGCGTCAGCCGCTCCAGCTGGAGATGCCCAACTCTTCAGCAAAGGGGCGGCGCACGTCCTCGAGCGTTCGCTCGTAGACAGGAAAGACGTACCCCTCCAACTGTTCCGGAGCAATCTGACGTGACCCCCWWTASTGGTCYAGTTCTTCTGAGMGCTGGTGGGTGGTCAGGCCGCTCTCCACTGCTGGAGTGTCTCCAGGGGGGTACGCCCCTAGAGCGCTGAATGCGGTCTGTAGGAGTTGTACTCCATCCGGTACTGCTCTGMCAACAGCCTGGCTTCCRGCACCGAGGCGAACAGCTCGATATTCAGGAACTCATCCTTGAACCGGCTGTTGAATGATTCTACGAATGGATTCTCCCAGGGTGAGCCTGGCTCGATGTAGGCCGTACTGGTACCGCTGCCTGTGCACTATTCCTGCAGGGCATGGGCAATGAACTCAGGGCCATTGTCCATGCGCAGGTGGGTGGGTGGTGGATAGACCTTGAGCAGCTCTTCGATCGTATCGATCACATCCACAGCTCTGCAGCGCCTGTTCACTCGAATGGCMAGGCAGRCKCGGCTGAATTCATCCACCACGTTSAGGAACTTGAGCGTCCKGCCATTCATCGTCTGGTCGAAYTGGAAGTCGATSGCCCAYACRTGGTGYGGGTAYTYGGCCCTCAGYAGCTCCCTGGAGCCGCCAGCAGGCCTGGCGCGCTTGCRCCGGCGCGGCAGRGGCCGCTGSAGCCCCTCCTSCCGCCAGATCCGTTGCACCCGCTTGTGGTTGACGCTCCARCCMTCCARCCGCAGCCGGCGGTAGACCAGCCGCCGGCCCCAGCGCACATGGCGCCGGGCCAGCTCACGGATCCGTCGGCGCAGCTTCTGCTCCTCGATCACCACCACCGGCACGGGYCGGCGTTGGGTGKTGCGGTKCTGGCCCGNNCCRGYNGGCAGGCACGGCGCTGGGAGACCAGGAATCGACCCTACAGAACCACCACGGCCCTGCGGCGACGTTCCGGGCTCAGAAGTTTCCCTCAGAATGCTCCTTGAGCATSGCCTTSTCSARCTCKGCKTCSGCCANRAAKCNKCTTSAGCCKGSSGTTCTCCTKCTCMAGCTSSKTSAGSCGYYTGGCCTCYKYGGCYTKCATGCCSCCGTANNNCTGCTGCCNNNAGCGGTATTTGTAACGGGTATGCAGACCGGACTAAGCTGATCCCAGCTGCGATCTGGCCATGCCCGCCCGCCGGCGTTCCGTCGCCTACATCCGCGTCTCCACAGAGGATCGTGATCAGGCCAGCTCCCTGGAGCGCCAGAAGGCGGCGGCCCTGCGCTGTGGKGTYGCWGARGCSGATSTGCTGGTGGAGCAGGAGAGCGGCCGCAATGCCGAGCGGCCCCARTGGYTGCTSYTRCAGGASCRCATCCGCGCYGGRGAGGTGGAGACAGTCTGGGCCGATCGCAATGACCGGCTAGCGCGGGACCTGGTGGARGCYCGCCTGTTCTTTGCCCTCTGCACCCGYACCCAGACCACCTGGCGGTTCTGGTCGGAGCCCTGGCTCGATTCCGAYGCCCAGGGCGCYGAGGAGATCCGYGACCGKGCCGCCTATGACGCTGAGGCCGARAGCCGCCGGATCAGTTCACGGGTGCGCCGCAGCTAYGCCCACCGGGCGGCCCATGGCATCCCCCGCAGCGCCAGGCCGCCGTTCGGGCTGCGGCTGGAGGGACGCGGCGAACAGCGCCGCTATGTCCTTGACGATCGCCCGCTGGCCGGCGAACTCACCGTGGCCGATGCCGCTCGGCTGCTGGTCGATCTCTATCTGCAGGCSGGCACGATCTGGACGGCSACCAGGCTYTGGCGRGAGCAGCTYGCGGCYCTGGASCCGGYCCATCWGCYCGAGCTGATYGMGCAGTGCCAGCGCTGGACCCAGCCCGGMCTGCGCTCCTGGCTGGARCTCTGCAGCGCYGAGCTSKCAGGTCATACGGYCAGYAACCGCAGCCGCCGGATCGAGCCGGAGAACGGRCGCGGCAAGGCCACCTACAAGCGCCTGCATCCCTCGGAGTGGGAGCTCACCCGTGACACCCACCCSGCCCTGATCSAGCCSGCCAGGGCCCGCAAGGTGCTGCTGCAGCTGGAGGAGAACCGCAACCGCGGCCATGCCACCGCTCGCGGGCGGGAGCAGAAGGCGCAGACCGAGCGGTTGCCCAGCTTCTCCCAGCTCACCTATTGCCGATCCTGCGGGCGCCGGGTGGTGCTCGAGTCGGTGCGCAAGGCCACCGCTGCCGGCCGGCCGGCCTACCGCCATCTGCGTTGCAGTGGTGCCCGCGGCGGTCTGCGGCTGTGCGATCAGCCCGGCATCAACGAACGCAAGCTCGCCTATGGGCTGATGCCCCATCTGGTSMGCGAGGCAGAGCGTGTGGCCAGCCTGATGCTGCCCTCCAGCGATCCGGGGGCCGGGACAGGGAACGCCGAGGCCGAGCTGACCATCGCGCAGCAGTTGGAGCGCACRCGCGTGCTGGCRCGGGAGACCGGSYTRCCGGAGATGCGCCAGGCSGTCCTGCGGCTGGAGAGCCAGCTGGCTGGGAGCCAGGCCGTACAGCGGCAGGAATCAGAGGCCGAGGAAGGGCGCCGGCAGGCCGCACGGAGGCTCGCAGAGCTGCTGCCCACGATCGGCGCGGATCTCTACACCCATGCCGCCGTACGCCGGCAGGTGATGGCTGCGATCGAGCGGATCGAGATCGAGGGCGGGCAGGTCGTCAGCGTCACCCTCGCTGCAAGGTGACTGGAGGGGCTATGACCTTAGTGCTCACGACGAACCTGGTGACCGCCATGGATCCCTCGGCGGATCTGAGCCATGCTCCGCAGGTGCTCGGCCTTACCTGCCTGCCCCGGACCAGCGAGGARYTGGCCCGMKCGGTGGCAGCWCRACACCCTGCATCCATGGCCTGGAGTTCMCAGCAGAGCGCTGCCTATCGCACTGTCTGGCAAGCCCTCGATCCTTCCGGTGGTCCCGCAAGGGGTTGAACAGAGCGTGAGCAGGGACGGTCGTTCCCAGGGGAATGGCAGAAGTGGAAGGAGTTATGAGCTTTAGGCACACGCTGCTTAATGCGCAATCAAGCAATCGTGACTAGCGTCGGGCCAAGCAGTGTTGTTGGCCATGAATTTCCCCTATGACCTCACACGACCCTCCAAGGTTATTACACTGCAGAAAAAATATGACGAGATCTCTGGGATTTGCCCCGTCGACGATGACACCAATATCGCCTTTGTCCAGGATGAGGCGATACAGGTTCATCACTCATCTCTATTGGATGACAGCTTCATTGATTTCAAATTCCACGCCGAAGGTGATTCCGAAGATCTCACGATAATAGGTGAATCTGCATACATATTGCATGCTGGCGACAAGCCCAGCCTTTACCGAATTGATCAATACAAGTCGCCAGACGCCGTGTATTGGCGATACGACTTAGATCTTGACGAATCCTTTGATCCAGAGGGCCTCTGCTTTGACAGTCATTCGAACCAACTGCTTATCGCATGTAAAGGAGCACCAGGCAAGGAATCAGGAAGAAGAAATGTTTATAGCTTTAGTCTTGAGTCTGAATTGCTGCACCCTGAACCAAAGCTGATCATCGACTCAAATCTCTTCCTCTACGGGGCTTCAATATTTAACCCTTCTAGTATCGCCATTCACCCTCACACACGCGATATCTACTTAGTAGGCACCAAGGGCGTCAAGATGATTATATGCTATGCAAATAACGGCATTTTCAAGGGGGCGTGGGGCTTGAATCCACGTATTCTTCCTCAGCCTGAGGGCATAGCATTTCTTGATTCTGGCATGTTGGTTTTGTGTACTGAAGCTCAACGTCCCAACAAGAAAGAGAAGAAGGAAGGCCTAATGTCCATTGACGCAAGCATCTCATTCTATGACATGATTGGATAGGGACAACCTTGGTCTAGATGCAGGCTTGAAAAGCGTTCTGCAAGGGTTTGGGGATATGGGACTATTTCACATATTGATATGGCTTCACGACGTGGTATGCCCCTGAGACAAGACAAGGTGGAATTGTCTCGTTTTTGAGGATCATCGTTCTGCGATGAGAGGCCCAAAAATTTGTTATAGCAGCCTGCTAGCGACCAGCTCCTGCCACCGCCCAGGCCCTCAGCCATGCCGCGAGTGAAGATCTGCGGCATTCGCCGCCTCAGCGACGCCCTGCTGGCGGCCGCGTGCGGGGCTGATGCCGTGGGGGTGCTGGTAGGTCAGAGACACCCCAGTAGCGATTTCATCACGGCGGAGCAGGCCGCAGCCATCTTTGCCGGCCTGCCCCCGTTCGTGCAAGGCGTGCTGGTCTCGCATCTGGAGGATCCCTGCGCATTGATCACGCTGGTCGAGCGGACCGGGGCCGGGGTGGTGCAGGTGCACGGGGCCATGACGACGGAAGGGCTGCGGCAGCTGCGCCATGGCTGCCACGGGGTCAGAATTCTGAAGGCCATCCACATCCGGGGCGGGGAGTCGCTCAGCTTGGCTGCCACCATCGCCCCCCTTGTTGATGGGCTGCTGGCCGACAGCGTCAATCCCCGCACGGGCCAAGTGGGAGGCACAGGCCTGGTTCATGACTGGCGGGTCACGGCACGTCTGCGCACAGAGCTGGCTGTTCCCTTGATCCTGGCCGGCGGGCTCACAACCCTGAACGTGAGCCACGCGATCGCGCAGGTGCGGCCTTATGCCGTGGATGTGAACAGTGGGGTGAAGGGCCCCGATGGCTACAAGGATCCGGCAAGGTTGCGGGAGTTCATGGAGGCGGTACGGCTGTCTGACGCGGTGGTGAAGACACGGGATCGTCCCGATTAGCTTTTACACATTTAAGGTGTAAGGCGATTCTGCCTGTGGCTAAATCGGTATAGAGAATCAGCCAGGAGAGAGATCATCGTGACACCAACTGTCCTGCAGCTGAGACAGTCCAGACGGTGCTCTTGCGCTGGGAAAAGGTGTGGTTTAAGAATTGCTCGATGGTGTCGGCGAACGATATCGATCAGGAGCTGGAGTGGTGCCGCGAGGTGCTCCACAGAAGCCACGCTGGGGATTGCCCATTCCCCGAGGCAGGAACAAAGGAACCCCCGTGGTGTCATCTGTCTTCCATGAAGAACAACACCGCCATGGGCATCCCCCATTGCATGGGTGAGAGCAGCCGCGACCATTTGCCTCTCGCCTCTTGGTTCACCAATGCCATGGAAACGTCTGCTGATCTCCATGAGGCATTGGCCGTCCTGGGTCTGAGAACCACCCCCAGAACCCGAGAGGACCTGGCCCGGCTGGTGGCCGCACGGCACCCGGCATCGCAACCCTGGAACGCAGTACAGACCGCGGCCTACCGGCGGGTGTGGGAAGAGCTGGAGAGAGGCGGCGAGGGTGATGCCCCGATGGCAGCATGAGCTGCGGCGTAGCCATCTGGTGAGCAAGAAGCCGAGAGGAGGAGGGCAGCCGCAGGGGCGACAAGCGAACCAACAGGTGCTAGTACAGGTGTTCTCTATTGAATGCCCCCATGGTGCCGAGCCCGCGCTCCAGCTCTGTGCCTTCCCCTCCTAGTTCTGTCGAGGACTGGCCTTACCTCGATCAGGACGTGCTGGTGAGCACCCGCAGCCGCAAGGTCTGCATGACCTGCCACTGGTTTCGCCACCAGGCAGGGGTGAGCTGCATCCCTCTGCTCACCTGCCAGTTGAATCAGGGACTCCTCGCCCATGGCGAGCACCTCACTCACCGCTGTCAGGGTTGGACCGATGACATGACGCGCCAGCGAGGCTGGGCACCGGAGGCGGGATGAGAAGCCGGCGAACGGTGGTGGGCGTGATGGGTGCCGGAGAGGGCGCTTCTGTTGAGGCTGTGGCCCTGGCCGAGGAGCTGGGGGAGTGCATCAGCTACCGAGGCTGGGTGCTGCTCACCGGTGGTCGGCCCGCCGGAGTGATGGCGGCGGCCAGCCGTGGCGCGGCGCGGGTGGAGGGGCACCTGGTGGTGGGGGTGTTGCCCGATGAAGGGAAGGGTGAGGAGAGGCAAACCATGGCGGACCTGGATCTGGCCCTGTTCACCGGCATGGGCAAGGCCCGCAACGTGATCAACGTGCTCAGCGCCGATGTGGTGGTGATCTGCGGGGGCGGAGGCCCAGGCACAGCATCAGAAGCCGCCCATGCGCTCAACGGCGGCAGGCCGCTGATCCTGCTGGCGGTGCCGGTGCTGTGGCGGGAGTTCTTCTGCTCGCTCAGCAAGGGGGCCGAGAGCGTGAGCGACGTGCAGGAGTGCTGCCGGTTGATCGAGGCCCGACTCACGGAGGCATGAGCCCACCAACTTTTCGTGTCCCCCTTAGCCCGCAGGAGGGTTGGCTCAGCGATGGCCGCCAAGTACTGCGCTTCCGCCCGACCCGCTGGGAACGCGACTATCAGCTTCTGGAGATCACCAGCGGGGAGTTGCTTGCCGGCGAGCCGGTGCCGCTACTCAAGAACCGCCGCGAGATCAGTCGTTCTGAAGCCCTGAAGCTCTGGGGTGAGAAGCGCAAGGCGGGCTGGAGGCTTTGTAGACCTCAGTGGTGATGGACTGCTGCAGCTCATTCTAAAGTGGCCGAAGGTTATCTTGCTTTTGTTGGGTCTCAACAGACATGACTGTGCAGTAATCGCGACGAAACCGATTCATGGCGGCATGACTGCAGCCTGCGGGGCGACCAGCTAGGGATCGATTCTGGGAAAGTGAGACGTTGAGCGCTTGGGACTCGCTGGATGGGGATCTGCGCAGTAACCCATGGGCTACGAGGCAGGGTGTTGCTGCGGCGATGGCACGATCGATGGCGGACAAGGCAATCATGAGGAAAGATCACCAGACGTTCGGCAACGGCAACTACGGGATCTGACAGCAACAGAACGATTGTCTTGGGAGATCAGATACAGTAAGACTTGATGTGGCTCAACAGCTCTAGTTTGCAACTACTGAATCTGCAACGTATTTCGTGGTGCCAAAAAGAGTACAGGCTTGTCTGTTGCAACCATTTTTTTTGTGTAGTTCACCCAGTCAATCCGCTCGTTCTTGTCGTTGAAGAGCTTGATTACACCTCCCTTATTTGCTAACCTGAGTGGTTCAAGTCCTTTAAGAACGATGGAATCTCCAGGGCGAAGTGTAAGGGAGGCGCTGTCGGTAGCAATTGAATCAATGACAACTTGACGATCGGAGTTATCGCCGAGCTTCCAGCCGTTCAGATCAACAGGTTCACTTCCAAGGTTGATCAAAGAAACCCACTCATTACCGGCGTCCGAGCCTTTGGGATCAGGCATAGCAACAGCGACAAACACGTCAATAATATCGTCCAGAATGGTCTGACGTTTATCACCAGCGGCGATGAGATCCTGAGGTCCAGCGACCTCAATCTCTTCCGGGAAGAGGATGACATTCTCTTCAGGCTTTACGTTCGCGTCAGAAAAGTAGAGTGGATTGGCTTCATAGATGGCATCTTCAAACATCAGGCCAGTTTTTTCCTCGATCTCTGTAATTGTCACTTGGTAGGACTGATTGTCATATCTTGAGCGTCCACGCCTGTCAGACAAGGCTTTGGCGTCCTGATACATGATGAAGGCACGAGCATCAAGCTTCTCAGTTTGTTTGTTAATGAAGCAGACAACCTTAAAAAAGCCTGCTGGAATAAGAGCAATCTGCCTACCCGAAGGACGAATGCTGCGATCAAAGTCTGCGTATATTGGACCACACATTGAGGTAATTTTACCGTCCCGGCCTAAATCTAGCTGATAAACCCAATCCTCCAGTCCTAGCCATTCATCCTGGTTTAGGTTCTGATGCTGAAGCATGCAATTGGAATAGTAGAATGTTTCATCTGACGCGTACTGAGCATCTCTAACCGTGCTTCCCCATGCGGCTGATGCCCTACGTGCCATGTGCCCCTTGTCCCACGGATTGTTCTTGTAGTAATTATTGTCGAGCTGATTCGTAACGCCGATGCGTGGATCAATGCGCCATCGATCAGTTCGTTTTGTCGACTTTAGCTGTACTTGGTCTATATTCAGACAAGCAATCACAGGTGATCGCTTGTCTGGGGAGCCGTTCATGACAACTGAGTAATTCGGATAGTGAAACACCTCGCCCTTGTTAAGAAGTTCCGCAGACAACTCAGTCCTGAACTTCGGCATAGGTAAAACCATGCCTGCGAGAAATGATGCGTCGTAGCCAGGCATTTCGCGTCCGCGAAGGCACAAGTCCAGAGAGCATAATAATGTCACATTAAGGAGGCGTTAACCTCTATATATCTTTACATGCTGCTTCCTCATGGCCGAGTGGTCTCGTGAGGTGCAGTTTGTATTGGCAGGCTCAGGCCGTGACACTCATGAGCAGTTACTGCTGTGAGCCCTCCCATTGCTGGCTCAGATGAGCACATTAAGGTTCGTCCAGAGAGAGCCATACAGCTACAAGTGACAACCATTGTGCGCAGCTCGGCCCTAAATATTGTTGCTGATGATTTGACATTTTCCGGATGTTTTTATCAGCTCATGGAGACGATCATGATCCCCATGGAGGCCAAAGACTGACGACCTCACAGATAGATATCATTTGAATAGCCTGCTGGGGCTAAATACCTGACCAAGGAGAAAGAACGTGATTCCAGTCATGCTCATAACCGAAGTGGCTGAGAGAATCGTGGCACTGGGTGGTGGTGGCTGGCGAAAGCTTAAGCCAATATTCAAGAACCTCGCGATATTCTGATTGGTTGGAGATGTGATAGTGATCACTGATGGCTGAGGAAGATTGGCGCCCACATGGTCGTAAGTGACATGTGTCTCGTTTCCTGCAAAACCTCGAATCCGCCTCATTGCCAGCCTCAGCTGCCAGCCATGTGCTCCATGGTCACCAGCATCCTTACGGCAACACAAAGCCATCCAGTCGGGTTCTGGAACCTTGCCCCCTCCGCCGAGTTTTGGTGGGGTCGTCATAGGCCACCCAAACCAGAAGACGGCCCCCATGCCGTTGCACCTCCAGGCCTTCCGGCTTGTCACTGCCCTCATCGGGTCGCCCAGGGCGGCCGTCACGAATCCACAGCAGGGGTTCCAGTTCCTCCAACGTGATGACCCCCGCGACGGGACCGTTGTTCACTGTTCCGAGTGCGTTCCGCCAGCGATACAAGTAGCAAGGGCCGGCCTGGGTCATCGACGGTCCTGCCAGCACAAGCACGTCGTCGCTGCCGGGCACCACAGCCAGATCTCGCACCGCCAGGCCGGCGAGCTGTAGATAGCGGCAGTGGCAGCCAGCAAGACTGAGGGTTGGACCATCGTCATCGAGCCCTGCCAGGCGCAGATCAAGCACTAGGGCAATGCCCCGCAACACCGGCCCCCGCAACCCCACCAGCAGCCGCTCGCCGCGAGCGGCAATGCCTTCGATGTCGAGCCCGTTCTCCTTGCTAGGGATCTTCATAAAGCGGCCGATGCGGGAATCGGCTGCCAGCTTCTGGGTGAGGGCGTCGCCTGGGGATGCCGCGTCGAACTCCAGGCGCTGCCCTGATACCGGCAGACCCGCGCCATCAAGCCGCAGGCAGCCAAGCACATGCGCGTTGCGACTTTGTTCGTCATGCATGTCCAGTGGATGTCCCTTGCGGTCGTTGTGTTTGCGGCGCCGCAGGCTGTGGGAGCCAATCAGCCACAGCCGATCACCGTCGAGTGCCAGTCCCTCAATATCCGATTCGCCGTCGTCTTTTCCTCCCGCCAGCCCGAAGTCCTTGAGCTTCACTCGGTGGAGGTCGCCGTAGCGGTGCTCATCGAGGTGTTTCAGCCAGTAGAGGCTGCGCTCCTCATCACCACCCAGCCAGAGAACTCTGTCGCGGGCAGCCAAGGCGGAGAGGTTCTGCTGCAGCTTTTTAACCTTCTTGTCGCCTGCTTTGCCCAACTCAAGAATGCATTGGTGGTAGCACCTCGCCAGGGGCAGATCAGCTTCCGAATAGAGCATTGGACAAAGGCAGGCCAGCTCTTTATTTGTAGAGGGGTGCTGTGAAGTGTCAACGGCAGCTCCTGCCAGCTGGAGGACATCTCTCTAATGGCCGTGAGGCGCTCCAAACATTGGTGACACAGGAGTGCAGGCGGACAAGCCAGTGTAACCAGCACCCTCGACTCGCGCTGTTGCTGCCATCGCGGAGGGTCCCGCTGGGGTGCGGAGGTGGGTTTGTAGAGGCTCTGGCCCTCTGCAAAGGTGAGGCCACAGGCCACTCCCGCCCTGGCACGCCCGTCTCGCACCGATCCTGCCCAGGCCCACCCGCAACCCACCGAGCTGCTGGCGGGCTCGATCGAGCGTGTCACCTTCCACAACGCCGAGAACGGCTTCTGCGTGCTGCGCATCAAGGCGCGCGGCCACCGCGACCTGGTGACGGTGGTGGGCCATGCCGCCGAGATCAGCGCGGGCGAATGGGTGACCGTCAGCGGTAGCTGGGTGAACAGTCGCGAACACGGCCAGCAGTTCAAGGCCTCCTTCCTCAGGGCCTCCGCGCCCACCACCGCTGAGGGCATCGAGAAGTACCTGAGCTCGGGCATGATCCGCGGCATTGGCCCGATCTACGCCAGCAAGCTCGTGGCGGTGTTCGGAGATCAGGTGTTCGAGGTGATTGAGCAGGCCCCAGAACGCCTGCGGGAGGTGCCAGGCATCGGGCCGGTGCGGGGCCAGCGGATCAGCCAGGCATGGGCGGATCAGAAGGTGGTGCGCGAGATCATGGTGTTCCTGCACAGCCACGGCGTCGGCACCGCCCGGGCGGTGCGGATCTTTAAGACGTACGGCAACGACGCCGTGCAGGTGATGGCGGAGAACCCCTACCGCCTGGCCCGTGACATCCGCGGCATCGGCTTCCGCACCGCCGATGCCATCGCCGCACGGCTGGGCATCAAGCCTGAGGCGATGATCCGCCTGCGCGCCGGCATCAACTACGCGCTGCTGGAGGCCAGCGGTGATGGCCATTGCGGCCTGCCCAGCACCGAGCTGCTCAAGCTGGCCGGAGAGCTGCTGGCGGTGGAGCGGCCGAGCGGGCCCCTGGATGAGAGCGGGGCCACCACCAGGGTCCCCCTGGAGAGAGGCCTGATCCAAAGCGCCCTCGATCTGGAGCTGAGCGAGGGCTCCGTGGTGGCCGACACCCTGGCCGGAGAGGCGGCGATCTTCCTCTCAAATCTGCACCGCGATGAGCGGCGGATCGCGGCGTCCCTCCAGGAGCTGGTGGCGGGCACACCGCCATGGGGAGCAATCGATTCAGCGAAAGCTGTCCCCTGGGTGGAGCAACGCCTAGGCCTGGAGCTAGCCGCCAGCCAGAAAGGGGCGGTGGTGCAGGCCCTCTCCAGCAAGGTGCTGGTGATCACAGGAGGGCCTGGAGTGGGCAAGACCACCTTGATCAACGCCATCCTGCGCATCCTGGCGGCCAAGAAGCTGCGGATCCTGCTCTGCGCCCCCACCGGCCGTGCCGCCAAGCGGATGAGCGAAACGACCGGGCTGGAGGCCAAGACAATCCACCGGCTGCTGGAGTTCGACCCGGCGGCCTTTGGCTTCAAGCGCAATGCCGAGCTGCCACTGGAGTGCGGTCTGCTGGTGGTGGATGAAACCTCGATGGTGGATGTGCCCCTGATGGCCTCCCTGCTGGAGGCCCTCCCACCGGAGGCGGGATTGCTGTTGGTGGGCGATGTCGACCAGCTGCCCTCGGTGGGGCCCGGCCAGGTGCTGGCTGATCTGATCAACAGTGGCGCGATGCCGGTGGCGCGGCTTACGGAGGTGTTCCGCCAAGCGGCGTCCAGCCGCATCATCACCACCGCCCACGCCATTAACGCCGGCACCATCCCCGATCTGCGGACGCCGCCGGCTGAGGCCACCACCGACTTCTATTTCCTTCCCGCCGAGACGCCCGAGAAGGCGGTTGCCCTGATCCTCAAGGTGGTGGGCGAACGCATCCCGGCCCGCTTTGGCCTCGATCCGATCGCCCAGGTGCAGGTGCTGTGTCCCATGGCCCGCGGAGGCTGCGGGTCACGGTCGCTCAACATCGAGCTGCAGCAGCTGCTCAACGCCGATCCCACTGAGCAGGTGGAGCGTTTCGGCTGGCGGTTCGCGCCGGCCGACAAGGTGATGCAAGTGGCCAACGACTACGAGAAGGAGGTGTTCAACGGCGATGTGGGCACGGTGGAAACGATCGACGCCGATGCCAGTGAACTGACGGTGCGCTACCCCTCCGGGGAAGCCGGTGGCTTGGACGGCCGGGAGGTGACCTACGGCTGGGGGGAACTCGACAACCTGGTGCCCGCCTACGCCTGCACGATCCACAAGAGCCAGGGCAGCGAATACCCCGCCGTGGTGATCCCCTTGCTCACCCAGCACTACGCGATGCTGCAGCGCAACCTGGTGTACACCGGCATCACCCGCGGCAAGCAGCTGGTGGTGCTGGTGGGCCAGAAGAAAGCGCTGGCGATGGCCGTCAAGAACCACCTGGGCCGCAGGCGTTACACCAAGCTCGCTGAGTGGATGGGGTAGCGCTCAGGGGCTGATCGAGCCGCCTCCCGGTAAAACCCATCATCGCCAGGTGGGCGGCACCGGTGCCGACCAGCAGCAGCGCGAACAGCGCTGTCACGCCGCCACGGCCTCAGGGTTCCACGCGCCCGTCGCGGCGATGTCCCTCGCGTAGTCGGCGAAGTCGCGGGCCGGGCGTCCCAGCGCCCGCTGCACGCCATCGCCGAGGTGGGAACTGCGGCCGTCGAGCACCTCGCTGAGCAGCTCGGCGAGGTGGGTGGCGTCCGCTTCCGGCATCCCGTGCGCGCCCAGCTCGGCGCCGAACTGCTCGGCGGTCAGCGGCACATAGCGCACCTCGCGGCCGATGGCGACACCGAGCTCGTGGGCGGCTTCGGCGATGGTGAGCAGGCGCGGGCCCGTCAGCTCGTAGAGCTCGCCGATGTGGCGGTCATCGGTGAGCGCCGCGACGACGACGTCGGCGATGTCGTCGGCGTCGACGAATGGCTCGGCGGTGTCGCCCGCCGGCATCCCAACGATCCCGTGCCGCACGGAGTCGACGAAATTCTCGTCGAAGTTCTGGTTGAAGAAGGCGCAGCGGACGACCGTCCAATCGGCGCCGGAGTTCTGCAGGTAGCGCTCGGCCCGCTGGGCACCCGCCTCGCCGCGGCCTGAGAGCAGAACGAGGCGCCGCACGCCGCGCGCGACGGCAAGGCGCGCCAACGCATCGACCGTCTCGGCCGCCCCGGGCAGCGCCAGGTCGGGAAAGTAGGTGATGTAGGCGGCATCGACGCCGTCGAGGGCTGGGGCCCAGCTGCTGTCGTCCTGCCAGTCGAAGCGCGGCTGCGTGGAGCGGGAGACGGGCCGGACCCGCCGTCCCTCGGCGATGAGGCGGTCCGTGACGCGACGGCCGGTCTTGCCGCTCGCTCCGATCACCAGGGTCGTGCCGTTGCGATTCGTGTTCTGCATGAGGTGGATGGGGTGGCCGTGGGTCTCACCCCCAGCCCGGCCTGCCGAGCCTGTTGAGGGCGCCTCTGAATCCTCTGCGGGGAGCGCCGCCTGAGCCATCGCCGAGATGCTCAGTTCCATATCCGAGCGTCCAGCCAATACCGTGCCGGCCATGGATCCATTCGCAGGTCTGCTCGACGGTCCGCGCGCGCGGGGCGCCTTCTCGCTCCGCACCGTGATGACGCCGCCGTGGTCGCTGCGGATCCTCGCCGAGTCCCCCATCACGGTGCTGGCGATCGTGCGCGGACACGCTTGGGTCGTCCCCGACGACGGCCAGCCGGTGCGCCTTGACGCCGGTGATGTCGCCGTGACCCGCGCACCGGCTCACTACAACGTTGCGGACGATCCGGCGACGGTGCCCGAGATTGTGATCCACCCTGGCCAGCGCTGCTGCAACCGCGACGGCGAGTCGATCGAGGCTGAGCTGATGCACGGCGCCCGGACCTGGGGCAACGACCCGAACGGTTCGACGCTGATGCTCGTCGGCGCCTACGAGTCGACCAGCGACATCAGCGACCGCCTGCTGCGCGCCCTGCCGCCGCTGCTGTCGCTGTCGAACGACAGGTGGAATTCGCCGCTCATCGCCCTGCTGTGCGACGAGATGGCCAAGGAGGGTCCTGGCCAGGCCGCCGTGCTGGACCGTCTGATCGACCTCCTGCTGATCGCGATCCTGCGCGCCTGGTTCACGCGACCCGACGCCGACAGTCCGACCTGGTACCGGGCGCAGAGCGACCCGGTCGTGAGTCGTGCGCTGCAGGCAATGCACGACGACCCGGCGTGTCCCTGGACGCTCGCGAAGCTCTCGCGGGAGGTCGGGGCCTCGCGCGCCGCGCTCTCACGGCGGTTCCAGGACGTTGTCGGGGAGTCTCCGATGAAGTTCCTGACCAGCTGGCGACTCGCCCTCGCCGCCGACATGCTCTGCGATCCGGAGGCGAGCGTCGGCACGGTGGCCCACGCGCTCGGCTACAGCACGCCTTTCGCGCTCAGCACGGCGTTCAAGCGGGTGCGCGGCATCAGCCCGCAGGAGCACCGCGCGCGGGCGAGGCCGGCGCCTTGATCTGCAAAGCGGAGCGCTGGCTGCTGCCTGTGCTCACGTTCGCCAAACCGCGGCAGGTCACGGTGCTCTAGATCGGCGTCAGCACGGCCGCACCGTCGCTGAGGTGATCGGCCAGATCAACATCAACCTGGCGCTGGTGGAGGACGGCCAGGCATACGCCTACCGGCAGTACCTGAGCGGCTGCGATGCCAGGGGGTATCTGGATGCCGAGTATCGGGCCAGCCGGCGCCGCCATGGCGCCTGGCAGATGAGCGCAGGCATCACCCGCCCCTGGGACTTCCGGCGATCCAGGCGCTCCAACCGCATTCCCGATGGCACCACCCCAGGCGGGCGGAGGTACAGATGCAGGGAGATCGGCTCCTACGCCAGGGCCCAGGAGCTCCTGCGGCAGGGTCACACCTACCTCGATGGCAATGGGGATGGTGAGGCCCGCGAAAGCCGGTGGCGGTAGGGGGCAGCAGGCCTGGGAGGTTGAGCTTGCTGCCAACAGCCAGTGGCCTCAATAGCCTCTATTACGAGATAACATCACCCAGAATCTTGTCCAGAACTGCTGGAATGAGAGCAGGCAATGCTGCTGGCAGGAGCAACCAGCAAGAGATCGCCATCGCGATGGATCAGCTATGCCATAGAGTATAGTCAAATCCCAGGAGTTCTCATGCTCACCGGCCCCGAACTGCTCGCCAAGGTCAAGGAACTTAGCGACGCCAGCAAGTCCGAACTGGTGCGAGAGTGCGGCTACGTCAGCACCAAGAAGGATGGCACCGAACGGCTGAACTTCACCGCCTTCTACGAGGCCCTGCTGGACGCCAAGGGCGTCAGCCTGGGCGATGGGAGCCAGGGCCGGGGTAAGGACGGCCGCAAACTCAGCTTTGTGACCAAGGTGCAGTTCAACGGCAACCTGCTGGTGGGCAAGGCCTACACCGCCCAGCTGGGCCTGGAGCCTGGCGATGAGTTCGAGATCAAGCTCGGCCGCAAACAGATCAAGCTCATTCCCATCGGCAGCGCCGACGAGGACGAGTAGGTCGGTGCTGGCCAGCAACCAGCCAGCTGGCGTCCTGATGGGGGCGCCTTTTTGATGCGCTCCTGCCGGCGGATCAGAGCTGGGGATAGCGGCGCCGGCGTTCCTGGCTGTAGGCCCACCATGGCTGCGGTTGCTCTCCGGCCAGGAAGCGCTGGATCGAGAGGAGCACATCCAGCACGCAGGGATCCTGCCGGCAGCCCCTCTGCTGGCTGAGGCTCTGGTACAGCAAGAAGGCATCGCAGCCATCCAGATCAGCCGGCGCCTGGTATCCGAGGGACTGCAGGGCGGCGGCCATCGCGAGGCCCACATTGGGCAGGTCGGTGAGCTGCTCCAACTGGTGGCGGTTGCAGCGGCGTGGATTCATGGTTGTCAGCGCCGGTGAGGTGATGGAGCCCATGGCAAAGCCCGATGGCAGTGCCACCGGGCTTGCGGTTGATCGAGGTGGGGTCGGAGCTGCTGACGCTGGCGCCTGGGGCCAGGGGTCCAGTGGGGTCTCCCGTGGAGTCCGGGGCACCTGGGTCGGTGCAGTGGATGGCGACGGCGTCACACGCCTGGGAAACCAGAGATCGGGTGAGGATGTTGGAGCAGGGGCCGGATCGTCAGCGCACTCCCGGGTGCTGCTGCGGTGGGGTGTCATCCATCGGTGGAGCCTCCCGGGAGCGATGGGATCACAATCAGCCCGGTGCGGTGATCCGGCAATGGGCACCCAAGCAATCGAGAACAGCCGTTACCTGCCGACAAGGGTCTTCATCAAGACTGCCCCCGATCCTTGAGAATCACTGCCGCGGCCTTGGTCCCGGCAGCCGATGCGGGTTGTGATACTTGGCAATGCCGGCTCCGGCAAGACCACCCTGGCCCGCTGGCTGGCTGAGAGAGCCAGAGCGGAGCGCCTTGATCTGGACACCGTCGCTTGGGAGCCGGGCCAGATCGCGGTGCACAGTGAACCTGTGCTGGCACAGGCCGAGGTGAAGGACTTCTGTCGCAGCCACGAGCGCTGGGTGGTGGAAGGTTGCTACGCCAGCCTGGTGCGCAGCGCTCTGGCCTTCCACCCGCGGCTGATCTGGCTGGATCCCGGCGTCGAGGTCTGCCTGGCGAACTGCCGATCACGGCCCTGGGAACCGCACAAGTACGCCTCGGCCGCCGAGCAGAACGAGAGGCTCCTCTTTCTGCTGGAGTGGGTTGCGGGCTATGACGAACGAGACGGCGAGCTGGGCCGGGCCGAGCACCTGCAGTGCTTCCTCAGCTACGACGGACCGCGCATGCACTGGATGGCGATGCCTCACCTCGGAGCACTCTCCGAGATGCCCTGGTCCTGAAGCCAGGGGCCTCAGGCATCACCATCCGGCTCCAACCGCTGAGGGAACGACACATCCAGCACCACACAGCCCTGCTCGCTGCGAAACGGGCCGTGCACCTCGCCGGGCGGACGGCTGGCGTAATGCCCGCTCTCAAGCCACACCCCGAAGGCCTCATCCCACAGCCTGCCGCTCACAATCAGGATCTCCTCGGGGTAGTCGTGCACCGTCGCCCCGAAAGTGCTGGTGTCGGCGCCAGGGTGAAAGCGGGTGAGGCGGGTGAACTCTCCGCTGGCCGGATCGTGGCTGAGGATCAGCGCCTCCACCTGCCACTCGAGCCCCTCCAGCCAKCGCCAKCGRTGCTGCTGGCCGCGGTCCAATGGATTCCAGTAGGTGCAGGTGGTCTTGCTCATGGGTCGGCGAGAAATAAAGCCCGGCGGGTGCGCAGCACCAGCACGATCGAGGTGTCAGGCGACAGCGAAAACTGGTCCGGGACCAAAAGCGGATGTCGCTTGACACGAGGTGCGCTCCGTCACCTACAGCGTGCCCTCCCAGCTGGTCGGCCACCAGCTGACGGTGCATCTGCGCCACGACCGGCTGGATCTGTTCCTGCGCAGCCGATTCATCGAGACCCTGCCTCGCCTGCATCGGCGAGCGGGCCACAAGGGACCGCTGCGGCGGATTGATTTCCGCCACGTGATCGAGAGCCTGCGCCGTAAACCCCGCGCCCTGCTGCGTGCCCAGCTGCAGGCTGACATCCTCCCCGGTGAGGCCTGGCACCGGCTCTGGCGACAACTCCTGGCGGCGGTGCCGGCTCGCATCGCCCTGGAGCAGCAACCCTGGGAGTCGGCGGCCGATCTGGCGGCGCGTTGTCCGGAGCGGTTCCCGTGGCAGAAGTTCCCCGCCATGGAGGCGATCAGCCGCTTCAGCCGCTCCCTCGGCGCCGCCAGCAGCGGCCAGAATGCCCGCACCGCAGAGGAACTGCAACAGCTGGTGCAACTGGAGACTGAGGCCAAGCAGGCTTCGGCCTATTGGGGGGAACAGGTGGCAGTCATGCAGCAATCCGCCAGGGGCTGGTTGCTGTTCAGCCAGGGCGATCAGGAAGGGGCCTTGGCGGCGATGCAGGCGGGGCCGCCCTGGAGGCCAGCAGCGAGAAGCATGCGGTGACACCTGGAGAAGTGCTGCCGGCGCAGGAACTGCTGGGCGACATGCTGATGGAGCTGGACAGGCCCACTGAGGCGTACCAGGCATATGCAGCCGTTCTGGAGCGAAGCCAGGGACGCCTCAACAGCCTTTACGGCGCCGGGCGGGCAGCGGAAGAACAGGGCAACAAGGCGCTGGCGCGTACCCACTACGGAGACATGGTGACCATGGTGGGCAACAACTTCAGCTCACAACGCATCGACCATGCCAGGGCAGCACTGCAGTGAGCGGGTCAAGTAGCTGCTGAGACTACCCAGAAGCCCCTTTTTGCTTTGTTTCCCCTTCGCCTTAACATCGCCGGGGTGCCTCGGAGTCTCGCAAGCTGGTTATGGGAAGTGCAGCTGGCCATAGGGAAACTGGATGACCCCAGCCGTTACCACAACGGTTGCAGCACCAACCGACCAGTGACGATTGACTCCTCCACGATATCGCCAGTTCGGACCAAGCTTCCGGCAGGATAGATGTCCTGCTGAAGCTGTTTGAAGTTGTCTCGTCAGGAAGAGTCGCCCCAAACCGATCGATGGGGCGGGCTGGGGTCCCCGCGATTTCACGGATAGGTGTGAGGAGCTTCGCAGTCAGCACTGCATAAAAAACCCTATCAGCCATGGCCGATAGGGTGCCTAATGAATTCAGCTGCCGTCCGAACCGATAAAAGAGGCGGATGACCTATTCGTCCCATGTGGTAGTGCAACGGTAGTGGGGTGTGGGCCCGAAGCTGACACACTGGGTGTTCACATTGCGACCATCCTGGGGGACCTGTTGCATAGACCGGCCAGTAGCCAGATCGTTCGAGACTGAATCTCTGGTCAAAGACTCAGCCGAAACTGCTCCTGCCCAGCCAAAGGCAAATAGAGGCAGCAGTAGAGCAGTGTGCATTAGAGCGCGCATGATTTCCTCTTAATCAACTATCCCAAATCATAATGACCAAACCGCTTCAAGGTCGCGGTTGATACAAGAAAATAAATGCCTAGGAAGATATGCGTTGCCCTTGGGGCCCCCGGTCACGTTCTTAAGTTCAAGTCCGCGCAAGGACTTTTAGCGCTCCGTGGGCTAGGCCAAGGTCCTATGCAATGCTTTCACAGAAAGGGGAGCGGAAGTCCTGTCCAATGACGGTAGAGGAGACTTGGCCGGATGCAAGATTGAGGGTGTATGACGTGAGACTGGCTAGCCCACGCGGTTCAGACCAATGAACTTCTGATGATGTATACCTTGCCTGGAAGGTGCGGACTTGCCCTGTCTGCATAGCCATCTTGGTTACACGATTGCTTTCACGGTCAAGGATCAAATCCCACTGAAGGGATGGCAGTCTCTTGGACAAGGTTCTGCATCCCGAAGGGCTGGCATTGGATGCTGTTGTCGACGAAGAGAAGAATAGGGCGGCTGCAAACAGAGCTATCGACTTTACTAGGGGCACTGGATGATTAGAAACTGGCATTGACTCTGTCAGGCTTGAACATATCCCCTCCAGCTCCTTTTCTCTGTAGTCAATAACACTGTCGCTCCTGCCCCCCCCGCCCAGCGGTCTCGGCTCAGAAGGAGAATCGCCAAGGGCGTTGGCAAATCCAGCACAGGAGCTCCCAGCTGCCGGCACAGCCAGGCCACCGAGTGACGTGCGGCCAGCTGGTTGATCAGGCGAAACCTCTCTGCGGCAGCTGCTCTTTTGCAAAGTGCGCTGCCGCCAGCCTGAAAACATCCTTCTCCCTCCTGAGCCCTTGCACCTCCTTGCGGAGCCGGCTGAACTCGGCGCGCTCCTCGCTGGTGAGCAGGCCCTGGTCGCGGGTACTGGCCTGGACCTGATCAATGCGGGCTTGCCGCAACCAGCGGGCCAGGCTGCTGGAGGGGTCACCCAACCGCTCGGCGACGGTGTTGCAGGAGAGGCTCTCCTGTAGGCAGAGCTCCACGGTGTCCCGCGTCAAGCCCCTTGGCCGCTGTCCAACGTGATTGTCCGCGAACAGATAACGCGGTGGTGGAGAGCTTTTTCTCCACCCTGTAGCCGAAGGCTTCTGCTAAGTAGTGACTCGAACTCGACTTGGATAACAACCCAGAAGTCCTGATCTCGCCCCTGCAGCTGCAGCGCGATCTGGCGTTCTGGATCTAGGGTTACTACAACCGAGAACGCCGCCATTCAACGACCGGTTACCTCAGTCCGATCGACTACGAGCAGCGATGCATCGCTGCACCTAGGCTCAACCCAGTGAACCCCTGATCGGTGTCCACGAAATCAGGGGAAACCCAGCAGTCCCTCCAGCGGCTGCTGATCGCTGATTGACCTGCCGAGAAAACGCACCTAGCCCTGTTCGCATTGACTCGATCAAATCAAGTCCTATGGATGACGAGCAAGCTGTAGCGGTGTTTATTGAAATACGCGATCGACCGTATTCATGGACAACGCCCGAAAACAGGCGACCGAATAATTGCTACTTTAAATCCATCGAGTTGCTGAAGCGCCTTGACTCCTTAGGGTACACCGTAAGGCTGTGCGCTGGCGAGACATTTCTTGATAATCGGTTTCCTGCAAGCGCACGGTCTTTGCTTCCCGATGATTTTGTGTTGACTCACGTATGGGTGGAGTTGGCTCTCGATGATGACTGGCACACCCTTGATCCCAGCTTTGACAGCCCGCTAATTCGCGGAGGTCTAGAGATATGCGAATGGGAGAGCAATGCACTGTCATTCGACATCGCTAAACAGTACACTCAGTATGAGCTAAAGAAACATCGCAATACCTGGGATAATAGCCTCTTCCCCAAAGGCTATATTCTTGCCATTGCGCCTTGCGCTGTAGCCCTTAACAGGTGGTTCGCGTCCTTCCGCCGCGGTTGCTGCCGATAGCAGGAGCCGGCGACATCAGAGCATGGCCAGCACGCTGGCCAGCTTGTCCTCCAGGGTCTGCTCTTTGTCGTTGTAGGTATTGATCTTCACCGTGGTGCAGACGCGCGGGCAGCCCATAGCGTGCTCCACCTGATGGCACGCCTTGATGGCGACAAACACCGGTGCCCACTCGACCTCGTTCGTGGTGCTGTTGGGATGCAGCTAGATCTTCAGGCCGGCGGCGCTGAGCACCTTCTCGCAGGCGAGGATGTAGGGCACCAAGTTGATGCCCACGTCGATTGGCACCACGCACAGATCCACGATCACCTTCACGGCCACACTCGCCGGGTTTCAGCCATTGTGGAGGTCGAAGTAAGCAGCGATTCAACCGTTCAGGGCAGGTTTGTCCCGCCACCAGCGCCAGCCCTCCAGGTTGATCAGTAGGCCGAACATCACCAGAGCCGCCATCAGCACGATCTGGTCGACCCGCGCATCCGGCACCAGGATGTCTGCGATCAAATGAGGCAGATTTGTGATGCTGTACAGCACGCTGAACCAGAAATGAATCCGCCGCCATCCTCGCCAGCGCTGCGGTGGTGCCGACGAGGTACAAGCGTAGGCGATCAGTACGACAGCGATCAGTGGTAACAAAAAATAGCCGAGCATGGCCCCGAACAGCCAGGGAAGGGCTGAGGCCTCGACATGACTATCGATCTCCGGCGACTGACCGTGGAAGAGCGGCATCAGGCCCAGGTCCACGTGAAACAACATCGCCAGCAGCCACACCAGCCAGAGGCTGATCAAGCGGAGTCCGTGACTCAGGGACTTGGTCATGCGTAATGAGCGGCGCTGGGCTCCTGAGGGGCACTATTGCGCATGCGCTTCACCTTCGGTCAGGCGACAGGGAAAACTGGTCTAGCGATGCGACGGCTCTAGGCAGCAGGCTGGGGCCGGCGGCGGATTGCCAAGGAGCTGGGCTGCTCACCTGAAACCGTTCGCATGCACCGGCGGCAGGGCAGCTGGCAGCCCTACGGCAAGCCCAGCCGCAACTCCGTGCTGGACTGGCCCTGGGAGTGGCTACGGGAGCGGTTTCTGGCCCACCTCGGTGAAGAGCACGAAGCCGCGCGCGTCGAAGGCCTTGAGCGGCAGGATGCGGGTGCTGGGGCGCTGACGCCATCGCTTGTGCCCAGCACCTTGGCGTTGGGCTTGTTCAGTTCCGCCGCCAGAGCGGTCCAGCGCTTGTCGCGGCGCAGCTGGGCGGGATCGGCGGGGACGGGAGGGTCAGGCGTTGCACCTGATCGCAGAGGCGGTTCACGCATTCGAGGTACAGCGGGGCGTCGTCAGGCAACCAGCACTCACAGGCTGCGGATCCCGAAGAATCCAATACAGCGAGCCCGACAACAGTGCGCTGAAGAAGCACCACACCGAGGTGAAGGCGTAGGTGTAAAGAAAATGCGACAGCAGAAAGGCCACAAGCACAGATGCAGCGAACACACGTAGCCGCCCCGAGCGGCTGAGCAGCAATGGAGCGATGATCACGATGCCGTACAATGTGCTTCCGAGCCCCAGGCTGATCCAGCGGTCTGCCAGCAGTATGGTGGTGTAGTTGAGGGATCCGTTCACCACCACCGGCTCAAACAGGGCGCCATCCAGAAGCAGCGGCAGCCAGAGCCCGCCGCCCACCAGCAGCCCAAGCACCAGAGCGATCTGCAGTAGGCGGTGACGCAGACTTGGCAGCGCCTGACGGTTCAGACACAGGGCGCACCAGGGCAACCAGGCCAGCCAAAACGCGTAGGCAAAGAACAGATAAGCGAGCGCGGCGGGATGCGCAAGACCGGAGGGACCGCCCGGCGCGAGGCCAAGCCAAACCACACCCTCCAGGGCCTGTTGCGCCGAGAAGAACAGCGGCGAGAGAGCCAGGGGCAGCAGATCGCTGCGGTGCTCTTGGCGGCAATAGCGTACGGAGGCCACCCCCACCGGCAATAGCGCCGCCGCTACCACGAAGCTGGCGCTGCTGGAGAAACACATCGGCGTGGCGCCGTCTCCGGCAGCAAGCGTTTTCCCCAGCATGGCGCGGCGGGTGTGCTGGTGATGCAACCCAGCCCATCGATGCCGGATCAGCAGCGGTTGCACGATTTGCTCGAAGCCCTGGAAGAGCTCGGAAGCCCCGCCAAAAACCCGACATTGCGAGAGGCGCTCGGCTGGGATGAGATCCGCCGCAGCATCGTGGCCATTGGATAAGGAGACCACCCTCCCTTCTTGCGCGTTTTGGGCAAGTGGGGCTCCGTTAACTCGATCGGTGCCTGCCAGGGCACCACCGCTTCCTTCTGGGCCAGGAATTTCTCGCGCTTGGTCTGCTTCTTGTGGGTGCTTTGCGCGTATTCATAGAAGCCTAGCTGCCAGCTGCCAATCAACCCAATCCTAACTTCAGATCACAAGGCTATTCTCATGCTCGTGGGCTTCCCGATTTCGTGGACACCTATCAGGGGTTCACAGTGTTAAGTGTACAGCAAGCAATGATCTGCTGCTCGTAGACGATCGGGCTGATGTAAACGATCGTTGAGTGGCGGCGCTCACGGTTGTAGTAAGCCTCGATCCGGAGGGCCAGATCGTGCTTCAGCAGCTGGGGTGAGATCAAAGTGTCTCGATTGTCATCGAGGTCGAGTTCCAACTTCAGGGTGGAGAAGAAGATCTCCGCGACCGCGTTGTTCCAGCAACAGCCCTTGGCAGACATGCTGCAGATGATCTCCCGTTTCCTCAGCAGGTCGCAGTAGTCCCTAGCTCGGTACTGGCTGCCCTGATCCGTATGCAGGAGCAGCCTATGGCTCCTCCTTCCGCTTGCCGAGGGCCCCGCCCACCAGATCGGCATCCATCCTGAGATCAGGCGTCCAACCGACCATACGAAGCTGAACAAATCAATCAAGACGGTCAGGTGCCGCCAGCCGACTTTGGTACCGATCGTGGCGATATTACCTGCCCAGGAGCGGTTCGAAGCCTGGGGCTGGAATTCATGTTGCCGCGGATTCTCCACCGCCCCAGCGGCTCCGCTGCTGGCCCTGGAGCAGGGTCGGGAGGGCTTGGGGGTCTGGGCCTGAGCTCAGCCCTATGCACCAGCTGGGCGAAGCGCTTGCGGCTCACAGGGGCGACCTGCAGCGCGCAGCTCCTGATGGATCCGGGGGAGCCGTAGAGGCCGCGGTGCTGATGGAACACCGCCTCGCTCTAAGCGGTGATCCGGGCGTTATCGGCCGACCGCTCCCGGCACTTTCTGCCGCTGCAGCCAAGCGTAGTAACCGCTATGGGCCACCCCCAACTGTCGGCACAACCAGGAAGCGGAGTGCTAAGCCATGGGTTCATCAATCAGGCGAAACCTGTCGGCGGCAGCTGCTCATTTGCAAAGTGAGCTGCCGCCAGCCTGAAAAAATCCTTCTCTCTCCTGAGCTCCCGGTTCTCCTTGCGGAGCCGGCTGAGCTCGGTGCGCTCCTCGCTGGTGAGCATGCCCTATGCAAGGGTACGGGCCTGACAGCGATCAATGCGGGCCTGCCGTAACCAGCGGGCCAGGCTGCTGGAGGAGGAACACCCAGCCGCTCGGCGTCGGTGTTGCAGGAGAGGCCCTCCTGCAGACAGAGCTCCACGGCCTAAGCTTTCTGCTGCACCGTAAACCGGCGTCTGGATTCTGTGGCGATTGGTCATCGATGGACAGTCTGATAGTCCTGGGGTGACCCGTATCGGCTTGTCCATGAAAGCAGGTGAATCTTAGGCCAGATCTGACCCACTGAGAAGTTCTCATAAGGACTTATTCATGTCATGGGCTCTAGGTCACGTTCACCAGGCAGTATCGGATACTATTCAATAATGCTGTGCTAAGACTCTGGGGCGGCAAGATCATATGCCGTATCCTACGAAAGCCCTGGACGAAGGCGAGGGATTTAGTGGCGATACAGGCACCCTCGATGCCCGCACTGCGGTTAAGGCGATTAGCGGCTGGCGCGCCCCCTCGACACTCCTTGCGCTGATGAGCACGAACAACTGGAACGGCGGCACCAGTGTCAGCCCACAGCTATGCCCCTGGTGGCGGCGTGATCCTTGGCAAGGCCGCCCTTGGTGGAAGGATGCTGTGATCTACCAGATCCTGCCCTGGAGTTTCCTCGATACCACCGGCACCGGTGTCGGTGATCTGCAAGGCATCATCCGTCAACTTGATTATGTTGCCTCACTAGGGGTGGATGCCATCTGGCTGACGCCCTTTTACGAGTCGCCTATGAAGGACCTCGGCTATGACATTACAGATATGATCGAAGTCGACCCCCTCTTTGGGGTGATGGAAGATTTCGAGACACTCATATCTATTGCCCATGACATGGGACTCAAGGTGTTGATCGATCAAGTATGGAATCACACCTCCAAGCTTCATCCATGGTTTGTAGAGAGCGGCTCCAGGCGTTCCAATCAAAAAGCCGACTGGTATGTCTGGCATGATCCACTCGACGATGGTTCCCCGCCAAACAACTGGCTCTCGGCATTCATGGGACGCAGCGCTTGGCATTGGCATCCTGCGCGCCACCAGTACTACCTCGCCAACTTTCTGCCTTGTATGCCAGAACTCAACTGGTACAATCCGCAGGTGTTGAAGGCTGTGCTTGATCTTGCCCGCTTCTGGTTGGACAAGGGCGTCGACGGTTTTCGCATCGACGCAGTGAACTTCTTCCTTGAGGATCCTTCCCTTCGCGATAACCCAGAACGCACACTGGAGATGGGACTGCCTGACGGGATATCGCCCGACAACCCGATGGTCCGCCAGCAGTTCGTGAACAGTTTCTGTCGCCCCGAGACATTCGATAGGCTCCCATACATCCGAGCTTTACTGGACGAGTATCCCAACGTCATGAGCCTGGGGGAGGTGACGCTCGCTGAGGACTCCATTGTTCTCTCCGGTGCCTATGTGCAAGGTCAACACCGCCTGCACCTTGCTTACAACAGCTCTCTCCTACAGGAGCGGCCCCTGTCGATGGCGATGTTACGAGGGGTGATCGAGCGCACTCTCAGCAACTTCCCCGACCAGGGGCAGTGCTGGATGGTGGGGAATCACGACTATGGCCGGTTCCGCTCACGCTGGGCAGGTGCCGATCAGCAAGGTCAGCCCTATCCGGAACTCGCCTTTCACATGATGGCGGCTCTGCTGATCTGTCTACCCGGAGCTCTCTGCCTCTATCAGGGCGATGAGCTGGGCCTACCGGAAGCTCGGATTCCTGTTGACATCCCCGAAGACAGGATCCGGGACTCGTTCGGCAGAGCCCTGTATCCGGTTCTGCCCGGTCGCGACGGCTGCCGCACGCCAATGCCCTGGTCGTCCAGCTCGCCCCAGCAGGGTTTTACCACCGCAGGCGAGCCATGGTTGCCGATTCCGCGCGGGCACAGGGCTCTGGCAGTGGACCGTCAGACGAAGGATCCAAGCTCCCTGCTCAACACCTGGCGCCGGCTTCTGCACTGGCGCCGGGAGCAGCCCGCCATGCACAACGGTTCCATTACGCTGCTGGAGACAGATGAGCCACTGTTGGCCTTTCTGCGCGGTGACGCCGGGGGGCAAAAAGTGTTTTGCCTTTTCAATACCAGCGGAGGCTGGGCCGACTTCCATCCCTCAAGGCATGGTCTTGTCGATCAACCCTTGCGGGCCTCCCTAGTGATCCACAGCTTGGACGCCTTCGGCGAGGATCATGTCTGTGGCGAGGTTCTAAGTTGTCCCCCCTACGCAGCTCTTCTGGTGGAGTTATGACACTTCGAAATAACTGGTGGCAGTCAGCAGTAATCTATCAGATTTACCCTCGTAGTTTCAAGGATAGTAACGACGACGGTGTTGGCGATCTGAGAGGTATTATCCAGAAACTCTCCTATGTCACATCCCTTGGCGTCGACGCGATTTGGATATCCCCATTCTATAAGTCGCCGATGAAGGACTTCGGTTATGATGTTAGCGACTATAGGAACGTGGATCCTCTCTTCGGGACTCTTGACGATTTTCGCGTGCTCTTAGATGAAGCCCACGATCATGGTCTTAAGGTGATTATTGATCAAGTCTGGAGTCATTCCTCCGACCAACATCCGTGGTTTATCGAGAGCAGCAAGAATCGCGATAATCTGCTCGCCGACTGGTATGTCTGGAATGATCCTGGCCCCGATGGCCAGCCTCCAAGCAACTGGATGTCCACGTTCGGGGGCTCAGCCTGGACATGGGAGCCGCAGCGCCGCCAGTATTATCTCCACCATTTTCTCAAGGAGCAGCCCGCCCTCAACTGGCGGAAAGCGGAGGTGCAGGAGGCGATGCTTGATGTGGGGCGCTACTGGCTAGATATTGGTGTTGATGGATTTCGCTTCGACGTCATCAACTTTCTGGTAGCTGATCAGAACTGTCGCGACAATCCGCTGCGTTCTCATGGCATGGCTCTACCCGATGGAGCCACTGCAGAGGTCCCCTTCTTCAGCTTCGTGAATACCTACAACCAGGGCCGGCCGGAGTCCGTAGAGATGGTTAAACGCATCCGGGCATTGCTCGACAGCTATCCGAATCGCACCAGCCTGGCTGAGGTGTCTTGCGCTGAGGACGCGATAGCCGATGCGGCCGCTTACGTGGATGCCCCTAACAAGCTACACATGGCCTACAATTCTTCCTTGATGAGTGAGGATCCCCTAGATAGCGCCAGGCTCACAGGCATCATCGAGCGGGTGCAGCACCATTTTAGGGAGGGGATCCTCTGCTGGACCGCAGGCACCCACGACTTCCCCCGCCTGGCCTCACGCTGGCACGAGGCACTGATGGACGAACACTTCAGCCAGGAGGCCTTCGACCATCAGCTCGCCGCGCTGCTGATCAGCCTGCAGGGGAGCTGCTGCATCTATCAGGGTGACGAACTCGGGCTGCACCAGGCCGAGATTCCCCGAGAGATGATGCAAGATCCCTTCGGGGTCCGGGGCTACCCGCTAGTGCTGGGTCGCGATGGTTGCCGCACCCCCATACCGTGGACGATTGAGGGCGCTCAGGCTGGGTTCACCAAGGCGCCGCAAGCCTGGCTGCCGCTGCCACAGGAGCACCGCCACATGGCGGTGGAGGCTCAGGAGCGAGATCCCCAGTCGCTGTTGAATAAATACCGCCGTTTAATCCACTGGCGACAGAACCAGGAGGCCCTCACCGATGGGGACCTGCAGTTGCTTCCCAGCGAGGACCCTGTACTGGCCTTTTGTCGTCGGGCCGCCAGCCAGACGCTCCTGTTTGCGTTCAATTTCGACAGTCTGCCGACGTACCAGTCCCTTGAACGTTGGCCGGCCTGCGCCCAGGCCGATGAACTGGACTTCCAGGTGAGATGTTTCGAGCGCACGGTGGAGATCCCGGGTTTAGGAGTGTTCATCGCTGTTGTTGAGCCTGCAGCGTGTTCCAGCGATCCGTGATATGAGCCATCCGTTCAATGGCCCTCTGCAGGAAGAGGGTATCGGTCCAGTCCCTAGGCAGGCGGCTGCTCTTGTCTATGGAGTCGCGACTGCAGCGCACCAGCAGGTTGCTTAGGGAGACCCTGGAGAATCCAGCCCGACCACGGGACAATGGTGCTGTAATCACAAGCCTGGACTGGGGTGATGGGCGGCAAGCAGCTGGGATTTGGCGATTACGAGCAGTCCACCGCTAAGAAGCGCACCAAGCGGGAGAAGTTCCTGGCGGAGATGGACGCGGTGGTGCCATGGCAGGCCCTGATTGCTCTGATCGAGCCCCATTACCCCAGGACCAGCAGCAAAGGCGGCCGCCCGCCCGATCCGCTGGCCACCATGCTGCGGATCCACCTGGTGCAGCAGTGGTACTCGCTGAGCGATCCAGCGATGGAGGATGCCCTGATCGAGGTGCCTACCATGCGCCGTTTTGCGGGCATCAACCTGATCAGTGACCGGATCCCCGATGAGACGACGATCCTGGCGTTCCGCCACCTGCTGGAGAAGCACAACCTCGGCGAGCGGATCTTTGAGACGGTGAAGTCCCACCTGAGCAAGCGGGGAATGACGATGCGTCAGGGCACGATCGTTGATGCCACGCTGATCGCCGCACCCAGCTCCACCAAGAACAAGGACGGCAAGCGGGATCCCGAGATGCACCAGACCAAGAAGGGCAACCAGGGGTACTACGGGATGTAGCCGCAGGCTTCCGCGCAGCGGTAGATCCACGCGGGTGTGGACAAGGACTCCGGCCTGATCCACTCAGTGGTTACCACTGCCGCCAACGTGCATGACCTCACCCCAGCAGCTGAGCTGCTGCACGGGGAGGAGGAGGTGGTCTACGCCGACGCTGGCTACCAGGGAATCGCGAAGAGGCCGGAGATGGCAGGCAGGTCAACGGAGTTTCGGGTGGCCATGCGTCCCGGCAAGCGCCGAGCACTGCCCGATACGCCAGACGGGAAGCTGCAGGACCTGGTGGAGACAGCCAAGGCCCACATCCGTGCCAATGGTGAGCATCCATTTCGCGTGATCAAACAGCAGTTCGGCTTTCAAATGACCAGGCTGCGGGGAATGGTGAAAAACCGCTGCAAGGTGAACGTGCTGGCAGCACTGACGAATCTGTTCCTGGCGCGTCGTCAGTTGCTTGCAACACCGTGATCAGGGGTGTGGTGTGGCCGAATGAGGCCATTCACGGGTGCAAGGCAGCGAAAAAGGGACATAAGATCACCTTGATCGGGAACAGATCAATCCCTGAGCCCATCCACAGGAGCAATCCGGGGATGCCTGATCTCAGGAGGCACTCAAGCCCTTGTTGCTCAGAGCTTCCCTAGCTAGTGGATCCACTGATGACCGGATATACCGGCTGGCGAGACTGCGATTGAGAAGCTCCGCGCACCTCTCGGCTGGCAGCCTGTCCCCTCATGGAGCCTGCAGCCCCTCCGCCGCCAGCTGTCGCAGGGCGAGGCGGTCGGTCTTACCGACGGGATTCAGCGGCAGCTCGGCCAAGAAGCGGATCTCCTCGGGGGCCTTGTAGCCCACGCGTTCCCGGGCGAAGGCGATCAGCTCATCAGCCGCAGGGGCGAGCTGGCCCGGCCTGAGTGCCACATAGGCACGCACATTCTCTCCATGCACAGGATCACGGATGCCGATCACCCCCGCCAGTGCCACAGCCGGGTGTTCGGCCAGGGCCTCCTCCACATCCTGGGGACAGATGTTGGAGCCGTCGTGCACGATGATCTGCTTGCGCCTGCCACAGAACCAGAGGTAGCCGTCGCCGTCCAGCCGCATGTCATCGCCGGTGTCGAGCCAGCCCTGCTGGACTGTTGCGGCCGTCGCCTCGGGATTGTCCCAGTAACCCACCATCATCGACGGGGCCTGAATCCACAACCGCCCTTCTTCTCCTACGGCCACTTCCCGGCCGTTGTCATCGCGCAGGGAGGCACGGAATCCCGGTGAGAGCAGTCCCACCGAACCCACGCGGTTCTGCCCTCCCGGCGGAACTACGGTGGCGCAACCGATCTCGGTCATGCCGTAGCACTCGTCAATGGTGAACCCGCTGGCAGCACGGAACTCCTCCTGCAGCTGGTGGGGCACCTTGTCGCCGCCGCTGATGCAAATGCGCACCGAGCCCAGATCCTGCCGCTGCAGCTGCGCATCCCTCACCAGAGAGAACAGGGGAGCGGGCAGCATCAGCATCACCGATGGGCGATAACGTCGCAGCAGCATCTCCACGGTGGCGGTATCGATGCTGTTGGCGATCGCCACAGCCGCTCCCTGGCTCAGGGCCGCCAGGCAGAGCCCCGAGGAGGCCACATGGGCCAGGGAGCTCCCCGCCAGCACCTGGGACCCCGTCTCCAGCTCCAGAGCCTGCCCGAGAGAGGCGAGCATCGACCCGAAGCTGGCCCGGCTGTGGGTCACGCCCTTCGGTTTGGAGGTACTGCCTGAGGTGAAGTAGWTGAAGCAGGGGGCGGCTGGCGGCAGGACCGGCCAGGGATCATCATTTCCGGGACTGCGATCGAGCAGCGGCTGGAACCCGCGTTGATCATCGATCTCGATCGTGCCCAGCGGAAGCCGTTCCACCATTGCGCTGGGGGCCACATCATCCTTCCGCTCGGCGTGAACCACTAGGGCACTCGCGCCGCTCACCGCCAGAGCATGGTCGATCTCCGCCGGTACATAGCGGTAGTTGAGGGGGGTGAGGACCAGGCCGCTGCGCAGTCCAGCCAGGTAATGGACGATCAAATCCACCCGGTTAGGCACCAGCGAGGCCAGCCGGTCCCCGGGTCTGAGGCCAAGGCCCCGATAGGCACGCGCCAGGCTTTCAGAGGCACTCTCCAGCTCGGCCCAGCTTAGGGTGCGCTCCAGATCCAGCAGTGCCGGTGCCGCTGGGCCATGAGCTATCCCATTCGCAAGGATCGTGTCGATGACGACAGGCTGAGCAAGGTCGGGGCCTTGGATGGGCATCGGTGGAGCAGCGGAAGACTTGGGTGGTGCCGAGCAGAGGGCGGGATGGGGGCCAGCCAGCGTCCACTCTGACTCCGAATCTGCCGGGGCCGATCCGCCCCACCAGAGTTGTTTTTGGTTGTGCCCGAAGCCTGAGGGCACCGGGTTGGCCTCCGAGACCGTTCGTTTTCTCCTGCGGCCCTGCTGGCTGGGCGCGATCCTGCTGGCGACCACGCCGCGGGGCGTTTTGGTGGTCTCCCCGGGGG
>NZ_JADEWP010000050.1:0-13795 GCF_015207535.1 Cyanobium sp. LEGE 06143
GGTCGATCGTCGCTCCTGAGGCCCGCCTGGCCGAAGCAGATGCTCCCCGGGGGGCCTGATCCTGGCCAACTGCCTAGAGTGATGCGCAGCACCTGGGTGAGACTTCGTGGTCAATGCCAGCCTTAACTGGGCCAGCATCGTCGGCATTGTGCTGGCGGTGGGTGGCGCGCTGCTCTATTTCATGCGCAGCTTCAAGCCGGCCCTCGCTCGCGACTACGACGTGTTCTTCGCCGCCGTTGGCCTGCTCTGCGGCGGCATCCTCTTCTTTCAGGGCTGGCGGCTGGATCCGATCCTGCAGTTCGGCCAGTTCCTGCTGGCCGGCACCACGGTGTTCTTCGCCTACGAAAGTGTGAGGCTGCGCGGCGTGACCACCGAACAGGCCCGCCGCTCCTCCTATTTCGACGACGACGAACCTCCGGTGCCGGCCGGGCCCTACCGCCCCCGCATGGGAGGTCGTCCCTGGGACAACCCCGACGCTGAGCGCTTTGATGAACCAGAGCCGGTACGCCGCCGCATCCCGAACCGGGAGGCGGAGGACGACCTCTACAAGATGCGCCGCTCCAGCCGGGCGGCCATCCCCGAACGGGCGGCCAGCAGGCGTGGTGAAGGCCTCCGCTCCGAGGGCCCTCGCCCTGAAGCCGGCCGCTCCGAACCCGAGGCCTGGGATACCCGGGAACCCGCCGGGGAGCGCAGCCGCTACAGCGCCGGCGGTGGCAGGCCCGCCACCGATTTCGGGGCACGCCGCCGCGATCGCGACGCCATGAGCGAGCCCCGGCGGGGCTCCAGGCCCGTACCCACAGCCGAGCCCTCGCTCCGCTCCAGCCGCCGTCCCGCCGCGGGGGGCCCCATCCCCGCCCCAGCCGCCGCATCTGAGCGGCCGGGTATTCCGCAAGGCTCGCCGATCCGCTCCAGCAGCGCCGCTGCCGGGCCGGCCGCCAGTGACATCAGCGACGCCGACTTCAGCCCGATGCGCTCCCGGCAGGCCCCGACGGCGGGCCCCAGGGCAGGCGCACCGAGCGACTCCAGGCCACGGGACAACGCCTCCCGATTTGACGACTGATCCCCTACCGACACCATCACTGAATCCGTGCGCCAGCTCTGGGTCGGGGTCTTGGTGGTGGTGCTCAACCTTGGGCTTGGCGGCTGCAGCGGTGGCTGGTTCGGCCGCCGGCCGGCCTCCCCAACCGGCTTCGGGGCCCAGGGCAACCGCCTGGATCCAGCCCTGAGCGGCAATGGCCGCTATCTGGCCTCGGTGCTGGAGCATCGGGGTCGCGCCAGGGTGGTGCTGCAGGAGCAGCCCGGTGGCCGGGTGCTGCCGCTGCGCCATCTGCGCGGCCGCGAACCCCACAGCTCCCCTTCGCTGAGCTGGAATGGCCGCTACATGGCTGTGCTGGTGCAGCAGGGCCCGAGGCGGGTGGCCCTGCTGGAAGACCGCCTCACCGGACGCCTGGTGCGGCTGGCGCTGCCGGCCAATGCCGCGCCGGTGCGACTGAGCCTCGCCCCCGATGCCAGCCGCCTGGCCCTCCAACTGGTGCGGCAGGGGCGCTGGCAGGTGGAAGTGCTGGAGCTGGGCGGTGTGATTGAGCCAGACCTCCCCGGTGGCAGCCCGGCGGTCGGGGGCGGGACGGATTCGCAGAACCCCAGCGGAGGCGGCTGAGCCCATGGCACGCGGGCTCCTGCTGATGCTGCTGGCGGTGGTGCTGGTGGGCTGCCTTGGGCCCCAGCCCCGGCCAGACAACAGCCTGAATCGCCAGCTCGAGCAACTGGGCACCAGCCGTGACCCCTCCCTGAGCGGCCCCTGGCTGGCCCTGATCAACGGCGAGGGGGGCAGGGAACGGGTCAGCCTGATCGACCTGCGCAACCGGCGTCCGGTACCTCTGCCGGGGCTCAACCGGCCAGATACCCAGCCGATCAGCGTGTCGGTGGATGGCCGCGGCGAGCAGCTGGCCCTGGTGCGCCAGCTGGAGGGCCGCACCGAGCTGGTGCTCTACCGCCGCTCCAGCCAGAGCCTTCGGCTGATTGCCATGGCCCCCGCCGGGGTGCCTCGCCAGGTGCAGATTCGTGCCGATGGCCGTGAACTGGCGGTGCAGGTGAGCCGCAGCGGCCTGTGGCAGGTGGACCTGATCCAGCTGCCCTGACGGGCCAGGGATGGGGCGGCAACGGCTGGGCGCTCAGGGCACCAGGCCGGCCCAGTGCAGGAAGGTGTCGCCACTGAGGGCCTCAATGATCAGCACAGCCACAAAGCCGAGCATGGCGAAGCGGCCGTTGACCCGCTCGGCGTAGGCACTCCAGCCGAAGGCGGGCACATCGGAGGTGGTGGCGCTGGGGGCGTTGGCGGCGCTGGGGGCTGGGCTGGCGGCGCTGCCGCTGGCACTGTCTTCTGGGGTGGTCATCCTTCTTTTGAGGTGCTCATCGACGCGGGCCGGACATCAGGCTCCGCTCGCAGGCTGGCCCACGTCATAGCCGGCCGCCGGCAACAGCCGCCAGTTGCCCTGGCCATCGAGCTCCAGCACGGTGTCGTGGAAGGCCGTGAGCGTGGGGCGGTGACCGACACTCACGAAGGCCATCTCCCGTTCCAGCAGCAGGTCGTAGAGGTGGCGCTCGGTGGCCACATCCAGGGCGCTGGTGGCCTCATCCAGCACCACGAAGCGCGGACTGTTCAGCAGCAGACGGGCAAAGCCAAGCCGCTGCTGCTCACCCAGGGACAGCAGCCGTGGCCAGTCCTGCTTGATGTCGAGGTCGGGGTAGCGGTGCACCAGCTCCGGCAGGCGCACCTCATCGAGCACATGCCGCAGCTGCTCGTCACTGAAGCGATTCGCCGGCAGGGGGTAGCAGAGCTGCTCCCGCAGGCTGCCGAGCAGCATGTAGGGCTTCTGGGGGATGAACAGGAGCTCCCCTTCCTTAGGACGCTGCACCGTGCCGGCCCCAGGGGGCCACAGCCCACTCACCAGGCGCAGGAAGGAGGTCTTGCCGCAGCCGGAAGGGCCCACCACCAGCAGGCGCTGATGGCGATCCACCTCCAGGCTCAGGTCGTGGATCAGGGTGCGGCCCGTGCCGGGGGGCACCAGGTCCACATGGCTCACCAGGATGGAGTCGCCAGGGACGCCCTGCCCGGTCAGGAACTCCCCGGTGAAGGTGGTCGCCATGGCACCACTGATCTCCTCCACCTTGCCCTGGAACCCCTCCAGCCGGCTGATCGAGGCGGAAAAGGAGGCCAGCCTGTCGATGTTGTTGACGATGTAGCTGACCGAGAAGAGCACCTGCGAAAAGGCAATGCTCGCCTGGCCAAACACGCCGAAGTCCACCTCCCGGGCGAAGTAGATCGGAGCGATCACCAGCCAGGGGAGGAAGCGGGAGAAGTAATCGTAGGAGCGCTGGATCACACTGATGAGTGCCTCCCAGATGATCAGACGGTTGTAATTACGAATGGCGCCACCCAGCCGTCGCTCGGCCTCCCTCGATTCCTGCTTCTCACCGCGGTAAAAGGCAATCGATTCGGCATTGTCTCGAATGTGAACTAGGCCGTAGCGGAAGTCGGCCTCCAGTTTCAACTGCTGAAAGTTCAAGGCCACCAATTTTCGGCTGGCAAACACGATCACCGCCGTGCCACCCACCGAGTAGATCAACAACCACAGCGCCAGCTGGGAGCTGATGCTCCACAGCACCACAATGAAGCTGAAGAAGGTGAGCAGGGCCGACATCACCTCAACCGTCACACTCAGGCTGGTGGTGGTGAAGCTGGCGGTGTCCTGGGAGATTCGTTGGTCAGGATTGTCAATATCTTCAGCAGACTCATCATTCGGATTGAGCAGGTAATAGGCTCGATTCGAGAGATAACGATTCAACAGCCTGCCGCTCAGCCATTCACGCCATAGCAGGCCAAGCCTGGGAATGAGATAGCTCTGCATCGCCCTGATCGGCAAGGCGAGCACCAGGCAGAAGGCGTAGATTCCAACAATTTTCCAGAAGTTTTCCTGGTCATAGCCCACCAGGGCATTGTCCACATTGCGGGCAATGAAGCTGATGCCAACGTTGATGCCATTGATCACAAGGATCAACAGGATGATGATGCCAAGCAGCACCCAGGGCAACCAGCGCCCCTGACGCAGCTTGCTGCGGAAGGCGCCGAAGCAGCCCAGGCCGGCGGCCATGGTCACCATCACGGCCGGACCGAAGGGACTGCGCCACAGCGACGCCACCTGCTCGGGCACGCCCGGCAGGAAGCGACTGCGCAGGTCGGGAATGAGGGCACCCGTGAGGGCCACGGTGCCGGTGAGCAGCAGCAGGGTGAGGCCGACGACCACGGCGACCAGGGCCACCACCAGCAGCAGAAACTGCCAGCTGCGCGTCTCCTCCACCGGCAGGAAGTAGGGCTGCGCCAACCGTTGCAGCCGGCCCAGCTGAAGGCGAAGAGCCTGGAAGGGTTTCATGGAGGTGCACAGATCTCCGAATTGTGCCTGGTGCCCGGGCTCAGCCGGGAGGCCAGGCGAGGGGCCGCCCCCCGATCACGTGCACATGGAGATGAAACACGGTCTGGCCGGCTTCCGGCCCGCTGTTGATCACGGTGCGAAAGCCCGTGAGCCCCTGCTGCCGCGCCACCTTGGCCGCCACCAGCAACAGGTGCCCCAGCAGCGGGGCGTCCTCGGCCTCAGCCGAGGCCAGCGAGACGATCGGCTGGCGGGGAATCACCAGCACGTGCACGGGCGCCTGGGGGGACACGTCGCGAAAGGCCAGGCACAGGGCGTCGTCGTAGACGGCGTCACAGGGAATCTCGCCCCGCAGGATGCGGCCGAAGATCGTGTCGGCCACGGGCTCGGCCGAACTGGCGCTCTGGGAGGGCGGATGGGACACCGGTGGCACTGCCGTTCAGTTGATCCAAGGCGATGTTGGCACGCTGCAGCAGCGCGGCGCTGCGGGGCCTGGAGGCCCGGCAGGTGACCGTGGAGGTGGACATCGGGCCCGGGCTGCCGGCGCTCCAGATGGTGGGCCTGGCCGACGCCGCCGTGCAGGAATCGCGGGAACGGGTGCGTTCGGCCCTCCGCCACAGCGGCTTTCGGGTGCCCCTGAGCCGCGTGGTGGTGAACCTGGCGCCGGCCGATCTGCCGAAACAGGGGCAGGGGCTCGACCTGCCGATCGCCCTCGGGCTGCTGCTGGCCAGCGGCCAACTGGAGGCCCGGCTGCTCGAGGGCCTGTGGAGCGTGGGGGAACTGGGCCTCGACGGCGGCCTGCGGCCGGTGCGGGGGCTGCTCTGCGTGGCCCTGGAGGCCCGGCGGGCGGGAGCCCGGGGGCTGCTGCTGCCGGCCGCCAATGCCGGCGAGGCCGCCCTGGTGAGCGGGCTGCCGGTGTGGGGGGCCACCGACCTGCGCAGCGCCGTGGCCCTGGTGCAGGGGGGCGAGGCCCCCCCAGCCGCGGCACCCGGTGCCGACCCGGCCTCTCGTCTCGGCGGCGGCACCGACCTGGTGCAGGTGCAGGGCCAGCCCCATGGCCGCCGAGCCCTGGAGATCGCCGCCGCCGGCGGGCACCATCTATTGCTGGTGGGCCCACCCGGCAGTGGCAAGACCATGCTGGCCCGCTGCCTGCCCGGGTTGCTGCCACCGCTGCAGCGCTCGGAAGCGCTGGAGCTCACCCGCATCCATTCGGTGGCTGGCCTGCTGGGGGATGGGGACGGCCTGATACGGCAGCGGCCGTTTCGCAGCCCGCACCACAGCTGTTCAGGGGCGGCCCTGGTGGGCGGCGGCAGCGTCCCCCGCCCCGGCGAGCTGGCCCTGGCCCACCACGGGGTGCTCTTTCTCGATGAGCTCACCGAGTTCAGGCGCTCGGTGCTCGACCTGCTGCGCCAGCCCCTTGAAGAGGGCGAGATCTGGATCCACCGGCTGCGCCAGCGCACCCGCTTCCCCTGCGCCATCAGCCTGGTGGCGGCCACCAATCCCTGCAGCTGCGGTTGGTTCGGCGACCCCGACCGGGAGTGCAGCTGCGGCGAGGCGGCCCGTCTGCGCTACTGGCAGCGCCTCTCAGGACCGCTGCTGGATCGCCTCGACCTCCAGGTGGTGATGCGCCGCCCTGAGGCCTCAAGCCTGGTGGTGCCCTACCGCGGCCCAGCCCGGGCAGGACACAGCAACCACGGGGTCGAGGCCAGTGACCAGGTGGCCGCACGGGTGGAGGCGGCGCGTCAGCGCATGACCCTGCGCAATCCAGGGGGCCTCAGCAATGGCCGGCTGCCCGCCCAGCAGCTGCCCCAAGTGCTGCAACTGGAGAGCGCCGCCCTCGACCTCTGGGAGGCCGCCCTGGCGCACAGAAAGCTCACCGCCCGAGGCGGCGAGCGGGTGCTGCGGGTGGCTCAGACCATCTGCGATCTGGAGGCCCGGCAGCGCATCCCGGCGGCAGCCGTGGCAGAAGCTCTGACCTACCGCAGTTTTGAGGGGCTTGGCGGGGCCTGAGGCCCCGGCCAGGACTCCCTCAAGGGTTCAGCGAAGGCGCGGTAGGGGCGATCGCCATAGGGCTGGACGCCCACCAGCGGGGGCTGGAAGCGGCGCTCCTCGTCAGGGTTGCCGAGGGCGTGGCCCAAGCTGTCGCCGAACCAGAGGGCAAAGGCACGCATCCGAACCAGGAATGAAGCAGCCATGGCAGGCACCTMAGCGGGAATCAACCCAGCCTGATCGCTGCGCGGGCTGAGCGAAACCAGTGTTTGTACCCGTTTCGGGCCGGGCCAATCAGCGGCGGCGGCGGCGCTGCTGGGCCTTGCGCTTGTACTTCTCGGTGGGGGTCTCGTGGTGGCGGAGCCGCTTGAGGTCGGCAAAGATGCCCGCCTTGGACACCTGGCGCTTGAACCGGCGCAGCGCCGATTCGATTCCTTCGTTTTCGCCGACGGTGACCTGGGTCATGAAGCGGGAGCGCTGGCACAGAGTTGTTGAGCTTAGCAAGCACCCCCCAGGGGGGTGTCAGCCATCGGCGGGAGGCAAGGCCTCAAGGGGAGGCACTTCAGGAGCGCTTGGCTGGTCGGCCACCTCGCCCGGCCAGGTGTCGCGGTAGAGGTAGATATGGCCGAGCCGGCGGCCCTGGAAAGCACGGCGCTTCAGCCCCCAGCCTGGCTCAAACACGAGCTGCAGAAAGCCGCTGCCGGGGCCCTGGGTGCGGGCCACCACCATTTCAGGACCCACCCCCGCCTTGGTGGGCACCGCCAGGAGCAGGTTGTCGCCATTGCTGCGAATCACGCTGAGGCGGTAGCCGGAGCCGAGATCGGAGCCACCCACCCGCAGGGAGTAGCCATTGGCATCGAGGAAGCGGCCGCAGATGCCGGTGAAGTCGAAGGTGGATAGCAGAGGTTCCACCAGAGCCGGCTGGGAGCCGCTCATGGCGAAGCAAGGGCGGGTGTCGCGAATCTGCTCGTAGATGTTGAGCTGGGCCCGCTCACCGTTGCCGATCGGCGCAGCCACCAGCACGAAACTCTGGGGGTTCACCTCAGTGGCCTCGAACAGGGACGCCGCAACTGCCGGCGGGGTAACCGGGCCGAGGGCCGCGGCACCGACCAGGGCCAGGGCGCTGCTCAGCAGACGAGCCTGGAAAGGGGGCAGTGCGGACATCTCCATCACAGCTCGGACCAGAACGATGGTCATGGTATGCAGCCAGGCCCCGAGGCACCAGGGGCGGGGGGCCAGAGCGAAGGCTGTTCGGCCCTCAAGAGAGGCTTGAGCCGACAGCCACCCGTTCAGGGCGCTGGGCGATTGATGCGGATCGCCACCAGCAGCGCGGCCAGGGTGCCAGGGGCGCTCATACCCAGAATCCAGCGGGTGGGGGTGATTCCCAGATCAGGATCGCCATAGGCCAGCTCGAACACGGAGCCTGTGGCGGCAATGCCCAGCAGGCAGGCCAGGGCCAGAAAGATCCCGGCCAGGGGCTTCATCGGCATGGGCTGTCAGCGGATCGGGTGAACGGCTTGGCGGTCGAAGCCCTTCTGCTGGAGCTCCTCAGTAAGGCTGAGCTCATCGGTGACGCGATCCACGAACAACACCCCGTTGAGGTGGTCCATCTCGTGCTGGATGCAGCGCGCCAGCAGCCCATCGGTGTTGAGCTTCTGGGGCCGTCCCATCTCATCGCGGAAGCTCACCTCCGCCGCGGCAGGGCGCACCACATTGAGATAGACGCCTGGAATGCTCAGGCAGCCCTCCTCGTAGGTGTCGATGGCACCGCCGAAGGAGCGGATCTCGGGATTGATCAGCACCAGCGGCGGCGTGGCCGGGTTTTCGGGATCGAGATCGATCACCAGCAGCTGCCTGTGCACCCCCACCTGGGGAGCAGCCAGGCCGATCCCCTTGGCGGTGTACATGCTGCGCAGCATGTTGCGGGCCAGCTCTCGCACCGATTCATCCACCTTGCTGATGCGCTTGGCCGGCGTGCGCAGCACGGCATCGCCCAGGGTGTGAATCTGCAGGGGAGGTTCGTCCAGGGCCTCCTTGGGCACCTGGACCGTGCGGCTGTTGCGTTCCGCCGAGCGCGCCATCTGGGCGAAGCTGCGAGCCAAGGCCCCTTCCTGTGAAGTTGATGTCAGTTTAGGGCGACAGGCCCTGCAGTCCGGAGCAAGCCCCTTGACCCCCCGCCAGGTCCCTGACTCCCTGCCGGCGGCAACCGCGGTGGGCCGCACCGCCGGTTTTCTGGAGCCCCGGCTCTGGGGCCCGCATCGGCTCTGGCTGGAGCAGCGGCCCCAGGAACAGGGGCGCACCACTCTCATGCTGCGTTGCGGCGACGCGGGACCGGTGAGCGAGCTCACCCCGCCGCCCTGGAACCTGCGCAGCCGCCTGCATGGCTACGGCGGCGGGGCCTATGCCATCGCTGGCGGGGATCTGGTGTTCGTGCACGACGGGGATCGCTGCCTCTGGCACCTGCCCCTCGATCCGGCCTCGGGACGCCCCCTGGCGGAACCACGGCGCCTCACCCCGCCTGACCGGGGCGATGGCTCCGGAGCGGATGCTGCCGTCCTCGCCGATGGTCTGATCGACCAGGGGCGCCGGCGCTGGATCGGGGTGCTGGAGCAGGACGGCCGCGACCAGCTGGTGAGCGTGCCCCTGCCGGGGCCGCTGGCTGGCGACCAGCCAGGAGGCCACCTGCCCCTGCCGCTCCACCAGGCCGAGGACTTCTGCGCCTACCCCTGCCTGAGTCCCGATGGGGGCCAGCTCGCCTGGGTGGAGTGGCAGCAGCCGTTCATGCCCTGGCAACGCAGCCAGCTGTGGCTGGCGGAACTGGATGGGCAGGGAACGCTGCTGCAGCCGCGCGTCGTGGCGGGTTCGGGACCTGGCGATCCCCGGGGGATCTCGGTGTTCCAGCCCCTCTGGATCGGCCCCCACGCGCTGGTGGTGGCCTCGGATGAGAGCGGCTGGTGGAACCTGCAGCGGCTCGACACCGCCCAGCCGGGGCCGCCGCGCTGGCAACCGCTGCTGCCGCTGCAGGCCGAGTTCGCCCTGCCGCAATGGGTGAGCGGCCTGCGCACCACCGCCTGGGATGGGTCCGTGCTGGTGGCGGCGGCCTGCCGGGGCGGCTGCTGGGAGCTGGGCCAGGTGGCCCTCGAGGGCCCCAAGGCTGGCTGCGCCGCGGCCTGGCAGCCCCTGGCCGTGCCCTTTGACGATCTGGCGGGCCTCGATGCCGCCGCCGGCACCGTGCTGGCCCTGGCTGCCAATCCCACAACCCCGCAGGGGTTGCTGGAGCTGGAGCTGGCCAGCGGCAGCTGGCGCCACACTGCGGCGGCCCCCGCCCCCCTCAAGGCCGAGCAGATCGAGCCACCCCAGGCCCTCTGGTTCGAGGGCCACGGCAGAGCCCGGACCCATGCCTGGTTCCACCCGCCCAGGGGGGGCGCCACGGCTGCTTCCCCCCTGCTGGTGAAGGGCCACAGCGGCCCCACCGGCATGGCCCGCCGGGGCCTGCAGCTGGCCATCCAGTTCTGGACCAGCCGCGGCTGGGGGGTGGTGGATGTGAACTACGGCGGCTCCACCGGTTTCGGCCGCGCCTACCGGGAGCGGCTCGATGGCCAGTGGGGCGTGGTGGATGTGGCCGACTGCGCCGCCGCCGCCGAGGCCCTCGTGGCCGCAGCCGCGGCCAGCGGCGAGCGGATTGCCATCGAGGGCGGCAGCGCCGGTGGCTTCACGGCACTGGCGGCCCTCTGTTTCACCGAGGTGTTTCAGGCGGGGGCAAGCCGTTACGGCGTTGCCGATCCGGCGGCCCTGGCCCGGCAGAGCCATCGCTTCGAGGCGCGCTACCTCGATGGACTGATCGGACCCTGGCCCACAGCCGAAGCCACCTATCGCGCCAGGTCTCCCCTGGAGCACGCCGGCCAGATCCACTGCCCGGTGATCTTCTTTCAGGGCCTGGAGGACACCGTGGTGCCACCCGAGCAGACCGACAGCATGGCCGCCGCCCTGGAAGCTCGGGGAGTGCCGGTGGAGGTGCACCGCTTCGCCGGCGAAGGCCATGGTTTCCGCAGCGGCAGCGTGCAGGTGCAGGTGCTGGAGGCCACGGAGGCCTTCTTCAGGCGTCACTTTGCGTGACGACTCCAGCCGGCACCCGGACAGGTGGCCTGGCGACGACTAGCAACAGTTCAGCCTCATCACTGCTCGCCATGTCCCGCCTGCTGCGCTGGGGCCTTGCCCTGGTCCTGGGCTCCGCACTCCTGATCGCGGGCCTGCTGCTGCTGCCGTTCTCGCAGTGGATGCCCGGCGGCACGGTGGGCGACATCCCCACCAGCGCCGTGGTGAACGGCAGCGCCTTCAACCGCCTGTTTCCCAACCCCGGACCCGGCGAGGAGCTGGTGTTCACCCAGGAGAAGCGGGGCTTCAGCCAGGCCCGCCTCAAGCAGGGTGGTGAGGCCCTGGCCCTGCTGGCGATCTCCGACACCACCACGGCGCCTGAGGCGCGTGAGAAGTTCCGGAGCAGCGCCGACAGCCTCAAGGGCTGGCCCCTGGTGGAGCAGGGCCAGCAGGCCAGTGCGCTGCTGGTGGCCGAGCGCTTCCAGGTGAAGGTGATCGGCCAGGAGAAGGGGCTGGACCTCACCCAGCGCCATGAGCTGCTGGAGGCCTTCGACCTGCCCGGCCTGGCCGCCCTGCCCCAGCCCAAGGGAAGCCGGCAGGCCCACAAACCGGCCCGGCCGGCGCTCAATCCCGCCCCGAACCCCGCATGAGCCGCACTGTTCTGGAACGACTGGAGCGCCTGCCCCGGCGCAACCTCACCGTGCTGGCCCTCAAGGGCATCAGCACCCTGGTGCCGGGAACCTGGCAGAACACCACCCAGCCCGAGCTGCTGATCGCCGAGGTGCTGGGCAGCAGCGATCCCCAGCTGATCGCCCAGGTGCGTGCCCGCGCCGACACGCTCAGCCGCGCCCGCCATGAAGGCTATGGCCGCGCCCTCAGCCTCTACGACGCCGTCAACCGCTCCCAGAAGGCCACCGGTGGGCTGCGGCTGGCGGCCAACATCGGCGCCGCCCTGCCCCTGGTCAAGGGCCTGGCCAACCTCACCCCCTCCAGCGACACCCTGCAGGCCACCGACCTGGCCCTGAAGGTGTCGGCCGAGCTGCTGGCCTTCACCCAGGTGAATGGCCTGCCGGGAGACAGCTTCGGCGACTTCAGCGCCTCCCTGGCCGACTACGCCGGCGAGGCCCGGGTGCGGATGGCGGCCATGCTCTGCTTCGACGCCCTGCTGCCCCTGGGTGATCGGGCCMTGGMGCSCCTCNAYKSYCKGCYNCGGCSAGSWGGSCMRCNNGGSSWTCYKRMSSAGCKGSSNCGRCTNCCKGGCYRNGGCNGNSCCSKSRNNTTCSYGNGCMGCSKCGRSCWSRSCSRCCWGNNGGCNNCSTGCRGRSCSKGGWSGRCWNCCTSGNNGGSCYKGGCMGGGRNGCTTCGNNAGCAGCNTNGGCCWCNNCKKCCWGRAKGCCKTNCASNGMCMYSKASNNCAGCNCWCSGGCNCCNWGGCMGKGRCSMKWMGNGCWGSTGGMNCACNCYKCCKSSRWGMYYTSASNGMCMCCTNCCAGSNCNCCGRMACCSAGSCCKWRGNNCCMGARGKCWGSYRGARCMSGCYGMYGYNGANGNRYCTGNAGGCSYYSKYSAGKYCSGAANCYGAKCSCKMRGRNTYCSGMKGTSMKCSRGRMCSGGNNGRTGYSRTGSKYCTSSARSSGKKSGYSWGKNCGGAACTGATCGCGCGGGGTTCGGCTGTGCTCGGGGCCGGGGGTGCCGTGCTTCTCGAACGGGGCGCCTGGCTGCTGCTGGCCCTGGGCCTGCTGGCTCTGCTGCTGCTGCTGGCCGGCTGGGTGGCGCGACGCCTGTCGCTGATGGTGTGGGGCATTCCCGAGGCGCTGCTGGCCGGGGTGCTCGGCCTGCTGCTGGCGCCGGCGGGAGTCCTGCCCTGGTTGCCCTGGCCGGGGTGGTGCTGCTGGTGAGCTGATCGACTCAGCCCAGGGGCAGGTGGTGGTCAGGAACCAGCGTCATCGATTCTGAGGCGCTGATCTGCGGCGGCCTTGGCGCTCTGGCACAKCTCCCACGAGGGAGGGGCCATCGAGAATCCCGCATCGCCCCCGCCCGACGATGTGTGGATGATCACCACCGACCCCAAGGATGCGCCCAACGAGCATCAGGATGTCACCGTGGAGTTCGAGCGGGGCAGGCCCATCATTGTCGATGGGGAACGGCTCTCACCCGAAGGCATCGTGGCTCACCTCAACTCGATCGGCGCCCGTCACGGCGTGGGCCGGGTCGACATCATCGAGAACCGTCGTGTGGGCATGAAGTCGCGAGGGTTGTACGAAACCCCCGGCGGCACCATCCTGCTCGAAGCATTGCGAGGACTCGAAGAAATGACGCTCGACCGCGAAACTGCTCGGTATAAGCAGCAGCTCGCGCTGGTGTACGCGGACCTGGTCTACGACGGCCGCTGGTTCACCCCCCTGCGCGAGGCTCTGGATGCCTGCGTGAACTCGATGGCACGCGTGCTGACCGGCTCCTGCGTTGTCCGGCTGCACAAGGGCAAGGCCACCGTGGTCAGCCGCGAGAGCCCCTTCGCGCTCTACGCCGAGGCATTCGCCAGCTTCGATATGGGCGATGTCTACGACCAGACCCATGCCGAGGGCTTTATCCGCCTGCTGAGCCTGCCCGAGCGGATCAGGGCGCTGAAGTTCGGCCCTGCCGACCTTCGCGATGAGAAGGGCGTGCGGTGAGCGACCAGCACCGCACGCAATCGAGTCAGGCCATGTGGGGTGGTCGATTCGAGCAGCCACCGGACGACCTGTTCCGAGAGGCCAACGACTCGCTGCCCTTTGACTGGAACCTCGTCCAGCAGGACATCACCGGTTCAATCGCCTGGGGACACGCCCTGCACAGGGCGGGGGTGCTCACACAGCAAGAAGCCATGGCGATCGAGCACGCGCTCCGATCGCTCGCGACCGAAGCGACTGGTATGGCCAGCCCACCAACCGAGAGCGGCGCGGAAGATGTGCATTCATGGGTCGAACTCAAGCTCATCGAAAAGCTCGGGCCTCCGGGCAAAAAGTTGCACACCGGGCGCAGCCGAAACGACCAAGTCGCGACCGATCTGAGGCTCTGGACCCGCGACGCGATCGACTCGAGACTCGACGAGATCGATGCCCTGCTTGGTGCACTCCTGCGCTTCGCGCAGGCCCATACAGAGGTCGTGGTGCCCGGCTACACGCACCTGCAGCGGGCCCAGCCCGTGTTGCTTGCGCACTGGGCCATGGCCTACGCGGCCATGTTCGAGCGAGACCGCGAACGCCTGCTCGACGCCCGACGCCGCGTGAACCAGTGCCCGCTGG
>NZ_JADEWP010000167.1:0-5915 GCF_015207535.1 Cyanobium sp. LEGE 06143
CCCCAGGCCGCAGAGCTGGCCCCCCACCAGCTCCAGCCGCCCCAGCCGCCATACCAGCCATGGTTCCAGGGCCGGCTGCTCCAGTAGCCGCCACCGCGCCAGTTGTCGTTCCAGCCGTGGATGTCACGGCTGTAGAAGTTGTTGTTGATGGTCACCCGATTGAAGCGATCACCCTCCACGGCGGGCCTGGCCCCGGCGCCATAGAGCGGATGCTCTCCCCGGTAACCGCCACGCCAGGCGTCGCCGCCCCCGCCTGAGAAGCGGTACCCGTCCCTGGCCAGGGCATGGCTGCTGAGCCAGGCACCGGCACCCTGGGAGATGGTCAGAAACCTCTCGCGGGCCACTCTGCAGCCGGTGTTGAAGGAGTCACTGATGGGCCTCGAAGGCCAACCATGGCCCTGGCCCAACGGCCAGCCTCCCTGAGGCCACTCCTGCTGGAGGTGCCCGGGGGACGGCTTCCCCACCCGTGAGCGACGGAGATCCCACCAGCTGCCGGAGCGCCGTACCGATCGGTTCGGCTCCCAGGGGTTTCAACCGCTACCGCCGTGCATAGCGTGATCACAACGCAAGATCACAGGGAGAGTCGTCCATGCATCCCACCGCAGAACTGTTCACCGAAAAGGCCTGGGGCGCCGTGGTGGCCGCCCAGCAACTGGCCGTGCACAAGCGCCAGCAGCAGATGGAGAGCGAGCACCTCTTCTCGGCTCTGCTGGCCCAGCAGGGGCTGGCCGGCCGCATCCTCGAAAAAGCCGGCGTGGATGTGGGCAGCCTCAGCCAGAAGGTGGAGGCCCACATCAGCGCCCAGCCCAGCCTCAGCGCCCCGCCCGACAACGTGTACCTGGGCAAGGGGCTCAACGCCGTGCTCGACCAGGCCGAGCAGCTCAAGCAGACCTATGGCGACAGCTACATCGCCATCGAGCACCTGCTGCTGGCCCTGGCGATCGACGACCGCTGCGGCAAGCAACTGCTCGCCCAGGCCGGCACCAGCGCCGACAAACTCAAGGAGGCTGTGCAGGCGGTGCGGGGCAGCCAGAACGTGACCGACCAGAACCCCGAGGGCACCTACGAATCCCTGGAGAAGTACGGCCGCGACCTCACCGCCGCCGCCCGCGAGGGCAAGCTCGATCCGGTGATCGGGCGCGACGAGGAGATCCGCCGCACGATCCAGATCCTCAGCCGCCGCACCAAGAACAACCCGGTGCTGATCGGCGAACCCGGCGTGGGCAAAACCGCAATCGTGGAGGGGCTGGCCCAGCGCATCGTCAACGGCGATGTGCCCCAGGCCCTGCAGAACCGTCAGCTGGTGTCGCTGGACATGGGCGCCCTGATCGCCGGTGCCAAGTACCGCGGCGAGTTCGAGGAGCGGCTCAAGGCCGTGCTCAAGGAGGTCACCTCCTCCCAGGGGCAGATCGTGCTGTTCATCGATGAGATCCACACCGTGGTGGGGGCCGGCGCCACCGGCGGCTCGATGGACGCCAGCAACCTGCTCAAGCCGATGCTGGCCCGCGGCGAGCTGCGCTGCATCGGCGCCACCACCCTCGATGAGCACCGCCAGCACATCGAGAAGGATCCGGCCCTGGAGCGCCGCTTCCAGCAGGTGTTCGTGGATCAGCCCACCGTGGAAGACACGATTTCGATCCTGCGCGGCCTCAAGGAGCGCTACGAGGTGCACCACGGCGTGCGCATCGCCGACAACGCCCTGGTGGCCGCCGCCGTGCTGAGCAGCCGCTACATCGCCGACCGCTTCCTGCCCGACAAGGCCATCGACCTGGTGGATGAATCGGCGGCGCGGCTGAAGATGGAGATCACCTCCAAGCCCGAGGAGATCGACGAACTCGATCGCCGCATCCTGCAGCTGGAGATGGAAAAACTCTCCCTGGGCCGCGAATCCGACGCCGCCAGCAAGGAGCGGCTGGAGCGGCTGGAGCGGGAACTCGCCGAACTGCGGGAGCAGCAGAGCGGCCTCAATGCCCAGTGGCAGGCCGAGAAGGGAGCGATCGAGTCCCTCGGTGCGCTCAAGGAGGAGATCGAACAGGTGCAGCTGCAGGTGGAGCAGGCCAAGCGCCAGTACGACCTCAACAAAGCGGCCGAGCTCGAGTACGGCACCCTGGCCGACCTGCACCGCAAGCTGGCCAGCAAGGAGGCCGAGCTCAGCGGCGGCAGCGGCCCGGATGGTGCTGAGGGCAGCACCGAAAAAACCCTGTTGCGCGAGGAGGTCACCGAAGAGGACATCGCCGAGGTGATCGCCAAGTGGACAGGGATCCCGGTGAGCAAGCTGGTGCAGAGCGAGATGGAGAAGCTGCTGCACCTGGAGGACGAACTCCACACCCGGGTGATCGGCCAGGCCCAGGCCGTGACCGCCGTGGCCGATGCCATCCAGCGCTCCCGCGCCGGCCTCAGCGACCCGAACCGGCCGATTGCTTCCTTCCTCTTCCTCGGCCCCACCGGCGTGGGCAAAACGGAGCTCTCCAAGGCCCTGGCCTCCCAGCTCTTTGATGCCGACGACGCCATGGTGCGCATCGACATGAGCGAGTACATGGAGAAACACGCCGTGAGCCGCCTGATCGGCGCCCCTCCCGGCTATGTGGGCTACGAGGAGGGCGGCCAGCTCACCGAGGCCGTGCGGCGGCGCCCCTACGCCGTGATCCTGTTCGACGAGGTGGAGAAGGCCCACCCCGACGTGTTCAACGTGATGCTGCAGATCCTCGATGACGGCCGCGTCACCGATGGCCAGGGCCGCACGGTGGACTTCACCAACACGGTGTTGATCCTCACCAGCAACATCGGCAGCGCCTCGATCCTGGATCTGGCCGGCGACCCGGCCCGCCACGGCGAGATGGAGAAGCGGGTGAATGAGGCGTTGCGGGCCCACTTCCGCCCCGAGTTCCTCAACCGCCTCGATGAAACGATCATCTTCCACAGCCTGCGCCAGGAGGAGCTGCGCGAGATCGTGGAACTGCAGGTGCAGCGGCTGGAGCGCCGCCTGGAGGAGCGCAAGCTGGGGCTGCAGCTCAACGCCGACGCGCTCGACTGGCTGGCCGGGGTGGGCTACGACCCCGTCTACGGCGCCAGGCCGCTGAAACGGGCGATCCAGCGCGAACTGGAAACCCCGATCGCCAAGGGCATCCTGGCGGGCCGATTCACGCCGGGCCACAGCATCGTGGTGGATGTGACCACCGATGCCAGCGAGGCTGCTGAGGGGCGCCTGCGCTTCCAGCAGAGCGAGCCGGCCCAGCTGCCGTTGCTGGTCTGAGCTCAGGCAGCCAGGGCCGCCGCCAGGGCTGGGTCGCTGTGCCAGCTGAAGAGGCCATCACGGGCCGCTTCGATGCCCAGCTCCTTCCGCAGCTCCTCGAGGTTCTGCTCCAGGCGCTCCGGCCAGTTCACGGGAAACAGAGGCTGGGCCTCCAGGCCCAGCTCCAGCCCACGGCTGATCATGCGGAACACGTAGGCCGTGGTACGGGCCTGTTCCCGCGGGTTGTCCAGCTCGTCGATCGGCGTGTCGGTGCGGAACCAGGAGGTGAGCAGGGCAATCAGATCGGTGAAGGCCAGGCCGGGATGGGAAAACTGGGCCACGCTGGCGCTGATCACGCCAAGCTCCCCATAGTTATCCAGGCTGAAGCCCGTGACGATGTGGTGAATGTCGTGGGTGGCGTACACGCGGTAGTTGATGTAATCGGCGTCGCTCTCCAGGTTGTTGAAGAAGGCCGGCTCGGGGAAGAAGTTGATGTCGTAGCCGAGGGTGGCCATCACCGTGCCATAGGTGTGGCCCAGGCTGCCCTTCGGCATCGCTCTGAGGGCTTCGAGGTTGTAGGGGGAGATAGGGCGGCGCTGCTCCACCCAGGCCCAGCTGGCCGGATCGCGCTGCAAGCGGCTGAGGCAGAGCTGCATCGGCCGCGAGGCGCGCAGACGGTGCGAGAGCATGAACACGTTGTCTGCCGACTGGCCGGCGCCCACCGCCAGGTCGGCCAGATCGAGAAACTGCTGGATCGACTCGGCGCTGGCGACCCGATCGAGATAGCGGAAGCTCATGCCTGGGCCGTTGGGCCCGCAACGTTACGTGGCTTCGGCACGCCCAGGGCCAGCAGGCCCGTGTTGCGAATGCGCCGGTTTGCGGCCGGGGCGTGGTCGGAGCCACCGGTCCACTGCATAGGCTCCAGCCCCTGGCTGGAGCAGACCCGATCCATCAGCTGACGCAGGGTGACCGGCTGGCCATCCACCACGTTGAGCGTGCCGCTGAAGCCGCTCTCCAGCACCCGGTCGATGGCGGCCACGGCATCGTCGCGGTGGATCCAGTTGCTCCAGGTGCTGCCATCCCCGGGCCGGCGGCTGCCCGCCAGCCTGGCCAGCCGTGGGGCCAGCTCCCGGCCTGGACCGTGCAGGGCGCCGAGGCGCAGCAGGGCCACCGGCTGGGCGGCCTGCCCCAGCAACGCCTCGGCCTGCAGCAGCACCGCAGCACGGTCATCGCGGGGCTGGGGCGGCGTGGATTCGTCGATCCAGTCGCCCCCCGCATCGCCATAGACGCCGCAGCTGCTCGTGTAGATGATCTGGCGCAGCAGGGGCAGCTGCGGCAGCAGCTCCAGCAGGGAGCGGCAGGTGGAGAGGTAGGTGGAGGCGTAGGCGTCGGCGTCCACCTGGCGATCGCCCCCGGGCGCCAGGGTGAGCACGACCACCTCCGCCTCCGCCAGGGCGTCGGCCATCGCGGCGGTGTCACCGCCCCGGAGCAGCCGTGCCTGCAGACCCAGGGCCTGAAGCTCGGCCAGGCGCTCCGGGCGGGTGGTGGTGACCAGCAACTCGTGCTGGCCGCGGGCCTGCCAGACGCCGGCCAGGGCTGTGCCCAACCAGCCGCAGCCAATGATGCTGATGCGCACACCGCTCTGTCGCTGTGGTGACCCTACGAGCGACCCTCGATCCATCAGCCGGAACCTGTGCTCAGGCCTTCACGGCTGCCCGAGCGATGCGTTTTGCCGCTTCCAGCCCCCCGAACAGGTTGCGGGCGGCGGGGCCGAGCTGCAACGCACTCAGACCTCCCATCAGGTGCACGTTGGTGCCGGGCCAGCGCAAGTCGCTTGTCAGCACAGGGAAGTCGTTGATCAGCTCAATGGGCTTCTGATCCAGCAGCTGGCGAAGCAGTGGATGCTGACTGACGCCCTGACGGTGGCCAGTCGCCAGCCAGATGCGATCGGCCCGATGCCGGCGGCCATCAAGGCAGTCAACCTGCCAGATGCCCGCCTGCCAGCAGGCCGACTGCACCTGGCCGTGCTCGTGAAGCTGCAGGCGGCCCCGGCGGCGCATCTGATCGAGTTGGGCAGCCAACAGGGGCGTGATCGAGCCGCCGTCACGCGCCGCCACCACTTGCCTGTGGCGTCGACGCCAACAGGCTTCGGCGTGAAATGCCTTGAGATACTTCGGGCCCAGCCAGCCCGGGTCCGCATCAAACGGCTTGCTCCGGAGCGTCCGCCGGCAGAGCATCGTGACCTGGGCACCTCGCCTCAGCGCGCCGAGGGCAAGGTGGGCGCTGGTGAGCCCAGCACCGACGATCAGGATGTGCTGGCCCAGCAACCCTTGGCACGTGGCCAGATCAAGCGTCTGGCTGTGTTGCAGGGCCTCGGCCGGATAAGGCGACGCGATGCGGGTCACCCAGCTGGGCAGCACAGGCTCACCCATTCCCGTGGCCAGCACCAGTCGGCGCGGTTGGATCAGCGCCCCATCGCTGAGGGTCACCTGCAGCGAGGCAGGACGAGCCGGACCCAGCTGGATCTGGGCTACTGACACCGCCTGCACCCGCTCAGCCAGCTGAAACTCCCGAACGACGCCGCGGCAGAAGTCGGCAAACAGGCCTGTGTGGGGGAGGCCGTAGGGCCCTTCCAGCTCCCGCATGCGCTGCTGATCCTGGGCATAGCGGCGCAGGGCATGGG
>NZ_JADEWP010000168.1:0-5886 GCF_015207535.1 Cyanobium sp. LEGE 06143
GCTGAGAGCCCCCGCCCCACCGCCGAGTCAAGCGATGCCTGAGTCCGCCCCCAGCCCAGAAGCGCTCGCCTCCGTGGAGCCCGGGCCAGTGAGCCGGTGGCTGCAGAGCCAGGGCTTTGACCACGAGGTGCTGCCCCCGGATCACCTCGGCGTGGAAGTGCTCGGCGTGGAGCCGGCCTTCCTGCCACTTCTGGCCACCGCCCTCAAGGCCGACGGCTTCGACTACCTGCAGTGCCAGGGCGGCTACGACGAGGGGCCAGGCGGCCGTCTGGTGAGCTTCTACCACCTGGTGAAGCTGGGTGTCCTCGCTGACAGCAGCGCCGGCCTGGCCAAGCTGCCCGCCGAGGTGCGGCCCCAGGAGGTGCGCCTCAAGGTGTTCCTGGCTCGCGACGGCGCCCTCACCATCCCCAGCCTCTACGGCCTGTTCCGCGGCGCCGACTGGCAGGAGCGCGAGACCTTCGACATGTACGGCATCCAGTTCGAAGGCCATCCCCATCCCAAACGGCTGCTGATGCCGGAGGACTGGAAGGGCTGGCCGCTGCGCAAGGACTACGTGCAGCCTGACTTCTACGAGATGCAGGACGCCTACTGAGCCGGCACGAAGTGGCGCGGCCGGCGTGGGCCTCCCTGCCGCACCTGCGCCACTGTCAGGTTCCCCTCCAGCAGCCAGGGGTAGAAGAAGCTGAAGTCGTCGGCGTAGCGCTGGCGCAGCAGCTGCACCAGCTGCGGTTGGGCCAGCAGTTGCTCGAGATCGGTGCTCTGGCCCTGGCGGCGGCTGTTCTTGTCCGGCAGCTGACGCATCAGGCCCGGCACGCCGGCGCGGCGGGCCCGCTGCACCAGGAAGGGCCAATGCAGCTCCAGGCTCTCGGCATAGGCCACCCAGGTGGGCAGGGGCTCCGCGTCCAGGCAGAGGATCTCCGCCTGGGGCAGCACGTGCACATCGAGAGCCGCCGAATCCGCTGCGCAGAGGCGCTCGATGAACTGGGGCAGCGCCATGCCCCGCTCCACGCCGATGGCCCGCAGCCGGGCCGTGCAGCTGGGGTTTTCGATCACCTTGTTGTTGTAGGCCGAGAGCAGGCGATCAAAGGGGTTGCGCACCACCGCGAAGCTGAAGCAGTGCGCCCGCAGCTGTCTGGCGGTGGCGCGGTCCACGGGGCGGGCGATGCTGCTCGGCAGCAGATCCCAGAACTGGTCCACCTGGGAGGAGAGGGATTGCCAGGAGCGATGGGGCTGCAGCGCCCGCAGCAACCGCTGGCCCAGGCCATGGCGGTTGCGCTGCAGCTCCGGTCGGATCAGTCGGGTGAGGGCCGCCTTGACGCTGCTGTTGGCCGCCTTGGGCACGCGCCCATAGAGCAGGTGGTGGCCGGGCAGGTGCAGAAAGTGGTGGTCAGAAGCCGCCATGGCCGGAGGCTACCTGGCTGGCTCAGGGATCCTGGCGCTGGGCCCTCGCCCGCCGCAGGTTGTTGCTGCGGTAGCTGCGATAGAACCGCATCACCGCCAGGGCCAGGCTGCGGGGGTCGTGGCGCAGCGTGGCGGTGGGCCGAGCCCCCTGCAGGGCTGCCTGCATCACCTGATAGCCCTGGCGCTGCAGCTTGCGGGCTTCGCAGCGGACCGGTTCGGCCCCTTTCTGGCGGTAGCGATCCAGCAGCGGCGTGTCGGCCAGGTTCTCCTGGGCCAGCACGGCATTGAACAGCCGTTGCTCGACACCGAGGCTGCCGAGCTGGGCCTCGATCGCGCGCAGGTGCCCCTCGACATCGAGGTGGTCGGTCTCGCCGGGCTGGGTCATCAGGTTGCAGATGTAGAGGCGGGGCGCCTTGCTGCGGGCGATCGCCGCCACCAGCTCCGGCACCAGCAGGTTGGGCAGCAGCGAGGTGTAGAGACTGCCAGGGCCGAGCACGATCAGGTCGGCGTGGGCGATGGCCTCGATCGCCCGGGGCAGGGCCGGCGGGCGCTCGGGTGAGCAGCCCAGCCGCACGATCGGGCTGTGGGCATGGCCGATCGCCGATTCGCCCTCGATCCGCTCACCGCTCTCCAGCTCTGCCCAGAGGCGCACGTCGGCATTGGTGGCGGGCACCACCTGGCCCTGCACCGCCAGCACCCGGCTGCTGGCGGTGATCGCCGACTCGAGGCTGCCGGTGATCGCCGTGAGGGCCGAGAGAAAGAGGTTGCCGAAGCTGTGCCCCTCCAGCCCCACACCCGACTGGAAGCGGTACTGGAAGAGTCTGGTGAGCAGGGGCTCCTCCCGGGCCAGGGCGGCCAGGCAGTTGCGGATGTCACCCGGGGGCTGCACCCCCAGTTCGCGGCGCAGCACGCCGCTGCTGCCGCCGTCATCGGCCACGGTGACGATGGCGGTGAGGTTGCTGCTGTAGCGCTTCAGGCCACTGAGCAGGGTGGAGAGGCCGGTGCCGCCGCCCACGGCCACGATGCTGGGACCGCGGTTGAGGCGGCCCTGGGCAGCGAGGGCATCCACCAGATGGGTGCCCCGATCCGGGGCGAGGGCCTGCTGGATGGCGCCGAAGCTGCGGCTCTGTCCCAGCCAGATCATGGCGGCGCCGATCGCCAGGACCAACGGCCCGGTGATCCCCCTCGGCAGCACGGTGGTGAGGTTCTTGAGCAGCCACTGGATGCCGGCGATGGTCCAGTAGATGGGCTGCAGATCGGCCCACACGGCGGCCCCCAACAGGGCGATCAACAGGCCCAGGCCCGAGGTGAGCACCCAGCGTTTCACCACCAGGCCGGGCTGCAGCCAGCGCACCGCGCGCCGCGAACGGCTGACCAGATCGCGCTGGCGCAGCTCCCCCCGGCCAACCCAGCTCGCCCGTGGTCTGAGCCGGCGGGGCCGCCGCGGCCTGGAAGCCGGCGCAGGGGAAGACGAGGGCGTGGGACTGTGCTCAAGGAGCCAATCCAGTGTAGATCGGGCTGCAGGCGCGAAGATGAGAGGTGATTGCGCTGCCACCGCTGGACTCCCCAGCCCCACCCCTGGCCGAACTCCGCAACCTCAGCATGCGCTGGGGCAGCACCACCGTGCTGGATGGCGTGAATCTCAGCCTGCAACCCGGCGAGCAGCTGGTGGTGGTGGGGCCCTCAGGGGCGGGCAAGTCGACGATCCTGCGGCTGCTCGCCGGCCTGCTGCTGCCGAGCAGTGGCAGCCTGCTGCTGCACGGCGAGCCCCAGACCTACCTGCGCATCGATCAGGAGAACCCGCCCGACGTGCGGCTGGTGTTCCAGAACCCGGCCCTGCTGGGCTCCCTCACGGTGCGCGAGAACGTGGGCTTCCTGCTCTATCGCTACGGCCGGCTCAAGGAGGGCGAGATCCGCCAGCGGGTGGCGGAAGCCCTGGAGGCCGTGGGCCTGAGTGGGATCGAGGAGCGGCTGCCGGGGGAACTGAGCGGCGGTATGCAGAAGCGGGTGAGCTTTGCCCGCGCCCTGATTCCGGCCCCCCAGCTGCTGGACTCGCCCCAGATGCCCCTGCTGCTGTTCGATGAACCCACGGCCGGGCTGGATCCGGTGGCCTGCACCCGCATCGAGGATCTGATCGTGCGCACCACCGCCGTGGCCCAGGCCAGCTCCGTGGTGGTGAGCCATGTGCACAGCACGATCGAGCGCACCGGCGGCCAGATCGTGATGCTCTACGACGGCATTTTTCGCTGGGCCGGCGATCTGGAGGCCTACCGCCATACCGACAATCCCTATGTGATGCAGTTCAGGAGCGGTAGCCTGCGCGGGCCCATCCAGCCTGCAGAGGCCTGAGCAATGCGCCGCTCTGTGCGTGAGGCGATCGTGGGATTCTCCCTGGTGGGAGCGATCGTTTCGGCGGTGGGCTTCTCGTTCTGGCTGCGGGGCCTCTCCCTCACCCGCCAGTTCTGGACGCTGAACGCCAGCTTCCAGCAGGCCTCGGGGCTGGCCGCACGCTCCCCGGTGGTGTACCGAGGGGTGATGGTGGGCAGCGTGCGCTCCGTGCGCGTCACCCCGGGGGCGGTGGAGGCTGACCTGGAGATCACCGATCCCAGCCTGAGACTCTCCCTGCCGGTCAGGGCTGAGGTGGTGCAGGGATCGCTGCTGGGCGGCGAGGCCCAGGTGGCCCTGATCAGCACCGGACCAGCCCCGAACGCCTCGGCGCCACCGCCCCGAGCGCCCGACTGTCCTCGCGAGCAGATGCTCTGCGACGGCTCCTCGATCAAAGGCAGTGAGGCTGCCAGCCTGTCGACCGTGACCAACCTGATGCAGCAACTGCTGGAGCAGGGCGACCGGGAGCAGCTGATCCAGAAACTGGCCGGGGTGGCCATCAGCGTGGATCAGACCTCCAAGCAGGCCACCGCCTTCCTGAAGGATGGCCAGGTGCTGGTGGGACAGGGCGAATCGCTGGTGAACAGCCTGGATCGATCGGTGCAGGATGCCCAGCCCACCATCGCCAACCTCAATGCCAGCTCAGCCCACCTGCGACGGCTGATTGCCGCCCTGGACAATCCCAAGACCGTGGCCGAACTGCAGCGGACGGTGAGCAACGCTGAACAGCTCACGGCCCGCTGGGACGCCGTGGGCGGGGATGTGAACCAGCTCACCTCCGATCCCCGCTTTATGGATGGGCTGCGCAATGTGACCGTGGGCCTGGGCAAGTTCTTTGAGGAGCTCTACCCCGCCCAGACGGGGGCCGCCCGGGAACCTGCAGCGGATGCGGCCAGCGGCGGCGACAAAGCGCGGAACGGCCAAGCCACTCCGCGGCGCTCGATCGCGCCCGGCCAGGCTCCCGAGGCCTTCCCGATGCCTACACCGCGTTGATCGCCTCCATGGCGATGGCGGCGATGGTCTGATCGCTGGCCTTGGGCAGCTGCACGTATTTGCCGCCGGCAGCCTCGGCCAGCTCCTTGCCCATACCGCTGCCGATGAACTTGCGCTCGGTGTCGATCACCAGCAGCTTGAGGCCGAGGGCGCGGTAGCGGCTGGCCACCTGCTTCACCTCCTCCTTGAGGTCCACCGGCTCCTCCCCCTCCAGCTCCGGTTGCCCCAGGGAGCGGCCCAGGGGCACGTTGCCGCGTCCATCGGTGATCGCCACCACCACCACCTGGCCCAGGTCGCCCGTGGCCAGGGCGTTGGCCCCCACCCGGGCCGCCTGGGAGAGGCCGTGGGCCAGGGGTGAGCCGCCGCCGCAGGCCATCGCTTCGAGCCGGCGGCGGGCAGCGGTGATCGAGCGGGTGGGCGGCAGCAGCACCTCGGCCTGCTCGCCGCGGAAGGGGATCAGGGCCACTTCATCGCGGTTTTCGTAGGCCTCCGTGAGCAGCCGGATCACGGCGCCCTTGGCGCTCTGCATGCGGTTGAGGGCCATCGAGCCGCTGGCATCCACCAGGAAGATCACCAGGGCACCAGCCTTGCGCTGCAGCTGCTTGGCCCGCAGGTCGCCGTCCTCCACCACCACCTTGCGGTGGGGCTGGCGCTCCCGGCGGCTCTTCTGATAGGGGGCCGCGGCCCGCAGGGTGGCATCCACGGCGATGCGCTTCACCGGACCGCGGGGCAGCATCGGCTTCACGTAGCGGCCGCGGGAGTCGCTGAACACCACGGCCCGGCTGCCGCTGCCGCCGGAGCGGGCCTTGGCGGCACCGAAGAGCAGCAGCTCGGGATCGATCGCCACGGCCTCGGGATCGAGCATGAACTCCTCCGGCACCGAGGGGGGCGCCTGGTCCTCGGGGGTGTCGTCCTCCTGGTCGGGCTGCTCGGGATCAGTGTCGTCCTCGGGCTCCGGCTCGCTCTGGTCGGGTTCGGGCGGCTGCTCCGGCGGCTGCTCGCCCTGGGGCGGCGGTGGCGGCGGCGGTTATTCGCGCGGCGGGGCCGCCTATGCGTGCACGGGGCCACGCGATCGCGGCCCGGTCACCGAGGGCCCGGTCCGCAGCG
>NZ_JADEWP010000172.1:0-5762 GCF_015207535.1 Cyanobium sp. LEGE 06143
CAACTCACTCAGGCCGCACTCGGCCCTCCAGGGGCGTACGCCCCTGGAGGCAGCTCAACAGGGAGCTGCAGCATGACCACAACCACCCACTCTCATAAGCCCTGGACCGATAAAGGGGGTCACGTCATGTGCCTATGCCAAGTCTGTGAGCTTCCAGGGCACGGGCTATGGGATTTTCACGACCCGCTATGAGCCGGCCCTCACCCAGACGCTGTTGGAGCAGCTGCGGCAATGAAACGAGCGCTCGGCTCCTTGCATGGCGGAGCCGACATGGGGGAATGGATCGGTGGACTGTTGTGGCGAAGGCCTACCTTCTCTAGATGCAAGAAGCGATCTTCAGTTGAAGAGTGCCTTGCTGCCCTAATCGCCGTCGTGATCAGACTCACCTGCGGTGCCTAGTGTAGATCTGGAAGTGCGACCAGAACCATGTCGCCTTTGAGGGCCTGATGCAGAAAGTGGTACTGCTGAGGGGAAACGCCTAGCCGCAACTGCGCCAACTGCAGAAGATCCCGGCAGAGTGATCCAGCGGTACTTAACGGGAGAGGTGGAGCGCCCTAGGGAGCTGCCCGTGGACCGCAACGGACCGAAGGACCTGCAGCTGCTCCAGCGCGAGGGGTTGGGCTGATGGGCTTCCGTAACCAACAACGCCACGGCTGGCACGAGGCCATTCCAAGCACCGAGAGCCTGGTGGCTGAACGGCACGAGGGGCTGCTTGATGTTGGTGACTGCCTATGGCGGCAAATCGGTGTCGGTCTGGTCGGGCACCTGCTGGAGCGCATCGACACGCCCCCCCGCCTGCTGGAGTAGTTGGCGCTGATTGTCAGACTGGATCAGGCTGAGCTGTACGTCCGGCGGGGAAGCAGCAAGGCCGACACCCTCCGCCGGGCCAAGGCGGGGTTTGAGGCGTGCGACGTGGTGCTCTGGACCGCGGCAGGGAGCTGGGCTGGGTTCAAGAGGACGGCTGACCTGCTAATCCTGCTGTCACATCTGAAATCTTGCGAACGATTGCGCGCAAACTCAGAAGGAGCTCAGCCTCGAGCCCAGACAGGGAAAGGGGTCTGGAGGTTCCACTCAGGGCTGTCCCAGCAGCTGTAGGGGGGTGTCTCCCACCGCCATGGCGAAAATTCCACGGTTGGGTGATTCCGTCGAAGCGGGGATCGCTGAAGTGCTGGTCGGATTCCAGCATCCCCAGGCCGATGTTCACTGAGCTCAGCAGCGGTCGATGGTCTTGACGTGCAGGCTCACGGTGCTGCTGGTGCGGGTCGGTGCTGCCAGCAGGCGAAGCACCCACCCATTGTCGGCCGCCCGTCTGAGCCGCTCAGGCTCCCTGACCGGCGCTGACGGCAACTGCCTGGGGCTGAGCAGCCGGACGGCCGTCGCGGGGACCATCGACCGACTCCCGCACCAGCTCAGCGGTGATGGCGCCGTCAAAGGAAAGGCGCCCAGGGCCGAGCAACAGCAGGGCCAGGCTGCCGCCGAGGTACAGCACCACCAGCTCCAGCACGTAGATGTTGAGCCCGGCTGTGAGGATGTGGTGATAGGCGGCCACGGCCATGGTGCCGGTGATCGCCAGGGCTCCCAGCGGTGTGAGCAGGCCCAGGATCAGCAGCCAGCTGCCCACCACCTCCGAGAAGCCGGCCACGTAGGCGAGCAGCAGGGGGAAGGGCAGGTGCAGCGGCGCCACATAGGTGTCGGCGAAGGCCTGGGGATTGGCGAGCTTGTCCTGGCCGTGGTGAATCATCATCAGGCCGATCGCCAGCCGCAGGGCCAGCAGGCCGAGGTTGGCGGCAGTGCCCTTCTCGAGCACATAGCGGCTCAAGCCGCCCTGCACAGCCGGACGTTGCAACAGGCGGGTGAGCGGGCCTGCGGTCTCGGCCGGGGCGAGGTCGGGCCGGTTCAGGCGCAGCAGCCAGAGGGCCATCAGGGAGCCGGTGAGCCCGGCGAAGCCCTCGAGGAGTTGGGCGGTGGTCATCGTTCAAGGGAGATCTCCCAAAACTCTGGCAAGCTGGGTAACGAAACGTGAAGTGTTGACTGAGAAAGGGGCAGGGCCGGAAAACCGCCCCCCGTTTCGGGTCCCGCGGCGCCCCAAACGGCTCCGACCACTGTTACTATTTCTTCACGTTTCGCAACCAAGCGCAACCATGACTGACTCCGCTTCCCGCTTCGGCTTCGTGGCCTTCGCCGAAACCTGGAATGGCCGCCTGGCCATGCTCGGCTTCGTGATCGGTCTTGCCACCGAAGTTCTCACCGGCCAGGGCATCCTCGGCCAGATCGGCCTCGGCTGATCCCGGCTCCAAGCCCCCAACGCAGCAGCGGCGCCTTCCCCAGGGACAGCGCCGCTTTTTGCTGGTTGTCTGGATGCAGACCGAAGCAAACAGATGGGAGACGGCATGCCCCCATCCGGAATGGGGCCCCTTGAGGCCAGGGACGGCTCAGGAGGCCTGTTGATAGAGGGCTTCGAGGCGCTCGCGGTTGAGGTCCACGTAGAGCAGGCGCTCACCGGGCTGGGGAGCCTCCGGGTGGCGGCTGCGGATCGTCGGCCGCTCTGCACCCCTGCTGAAGCCCTGGCTCATCAGCGCGAAGGAGCTGCACAGCAGCACAGCCGCAGCCACCGCATAGAGAAGGGCAAAGACCATGACACTCAGCTCGGAACGGCCACCAACCTAGTGTAAAGAAGTGTTAACCGTGACAGATTGTTAAGCCTGCTGCCGCTCCCTTGCGGCGGCGTCCTGGTCCCTGGCGCTCAATCCAGCTTCACCCCCTCCAGGCGGCGGCGCGCCACCAGCAGCATCAGGCTGCGGCTCTCCAGGGGGATGCCGGACGGCGTCCAGATCCCAGGACGGGCCGGCAGGTCCTGGCCGGCCGGCAGAGCGGTGTCGATCACCCGCAGCCAGCCGGAGGTGGAGACCGGCAGGTCGAAGTGCACAGCTTTGCTGTAGGCGTTCATGGCACACCACAGCAGCGGTCCCTGGGTGGGGTCGTTGATGCTCCAGGCCACGGTGTGCGACCAGCTGGCCCAGTCCGGCCGGGTGATCTCCACGCCGTGCCACTGGCGCCAGCGCTGCTGGTGATCGTCGTGGCGGCTCTGGGGCCGCTCCTGCAGCGGCAGTTCGGGGTTGATCAGGTCCACCAGATGCCGTCTCAGGCTCAGCAGCCGCCGCACGAAGCGGCGCAGGGCCAGATCGCTGCTGTCGGGCTGCCAGTGCATCCAGCCGAGGGGGTTGTTCTGGCACCAGGTGTTGTTGTTGCCTCCCTGGCTGCGTCGCACCTCATCGCCCATCAGCAGCATGGGCACGCCTGGAGCCAGCAGCAGGGTGCTCAGCAGGTTGCGCAGCTGCCGCTCCCGCAGCGCCCTCACGGCATGGTCGCTGCTGGGGCCCTCCACGCCGTGGTTCCAGCTGTTGTTGTGGTTGTCGCCGTCCCGGTTGTCCTCACCGTTGGCCAGGTTGTGCTTGCCGTTGAAGCTCACCAGATCGGCCAGGGTGAAGCCGTCGTGGGCCGTGAGGAAGGTGATGGCCTGACCCGGGTGGGCCGGCATCAGGTTGTAGAGGTCGGGGCTGCCGCTCAGCCGCTGGCCCACGGCCCAGGAGCAGTTTTCATCGCCCTTCCAGAAGCGGCGCAGGTCGTCGCGGAAGCGGCCGTTCCAGGTGGACACCCGCCGGGCTGGGAAGTCGGCCAGCTTGTAGAGGCCGCCGCAGTCCCACGGTTCGCTGATCAGCTTCAGGTCGGCGAGGTCGGGGTCGGCCTCCATGGCCTCGAACAGCGGTGGCCGGGCCAGGGGCGACAGGTTTTCACCCCGGCTCAGGGCGATGCCCAGGTCGAAACGGAAGCCATCCACGCCCAGCTCCGTGGCCCAGCAGCGCAGGGATTCCAGGATCAGGTGCTGCACCAGCGGCCGGTTGGCGGCGATCGTGTTGCCGCAGCCGCTCACGTCCTGGTACTCGCCCAGGGCGCTCTGCTGGTAGTAGAGGCGGTCGGCGAAGCCGCGCCAGCTCAGGGTGGGGCCGTGCTGGTTGCCCTCACTGGTGTGGTTGTAGACCACATCCAGCAGCACCTCGATGCCCGCCAGGTGGCAGGCCTTCACCAGCTGTCGCACCTGGTCGCGGGCGCCGAGGGGATCGTTCCCCACCAGGTAATCCGGGTGGGGGGCCATCCAGCTCAGGGGGCTGTAGCCCCAGTGGTTCTGGCGGCCCGGCGGCGCGTCGCCGGGATCGAAGGCCATCACCGGCAACAGCTCGATCGCGGTGATGCCCAGCTCCCGCAGCTGGGGCAGGGTGTCGATCAGCCCCAGCAGGGTGCCCTGGCGATCGGCCGTCACCGGACAGCCGGCCCCCTGGGTGAAGCCCCCCACATGCAGCTCGTAGATCACGCTGCGCTGCCAGCTGTGGCGTGGCCGGGGCGCGGCTTCGAAATCAAAGCGGTCGCGCTCGGTGACCACGCCCCGCAGGCAGCAGGAGCTGTTGGGGGCGGCGCCGACCGCGGCGTCGCGGCGGTAGCCCTGCCAGCCGGCGATGGCCCGGGCGCAGGGATCCAGCAGCACCTTGGAGGGGGCAAAGCTGTGGCCGCCAGGCTGGAGGGGGCCGAACACCCGGTAGCCGTAGCAGCAGCCCAGCCCCAGACCCTCCACCTCCACATGCCAGTGATCACCTGAGCGGTGGCGGCCATCGAGCGCCACGACGCGACTGGGTTCGAGGGCGTCCGGGTGGCTGAACAGCAGCAGCTCCAGCCGGGTGGCCCGAGGAGCCACCACCGAGAAGTTCACCCCGCGGGAGGTGAGGGATGAACCCAGCGGGCCCGGGCGCCCGGGATGGATGGCTCCGGGACGACTCCGGCGGGTCGCCACGGGCGCCGCTGGGGCCGAGATGGATGGGGCAGACAACGGCTCGGGCCAGCTTGCCCAACAAACTAGACAGACCTTCCCGGCTCAGGCCACTGTCAGCACTTGCCCTTCCAGCTGAGCCCGGCCGCCCTCCCCAGGCGGTGCGGCCCGGCCTGTGGCTGTTCGCCCCCAGCCGCGACAGCCAGGGGGGCAGCAGCTGGCTGCTGGAGGCCAGCGCCACTGGCCTGAGCTTTGATCTGCTGATCGACTGCCCCGGCTACAGCCAGGCCAACCTCGACTGGCTGAGCGCCCGCGGACCTGGGCTGCTGGTGCTCACCAGTCGCGAGGGCCATGGCCGCTGCCGCCGCGTGCAGCAGGCCATCGGCTGGGAGGTGCTGGTGCAGGAGCAGGAGGCCTACCTGCTGCCGGGGGTGGCGCCGCTGCGCAGCTTCGGGGCGACGTGTGAGCTGGCGCCGGGGGTACGCCTGCTCTGGACGCCCGGGCCCACGCCGGGTGCCTGCGTGGTGCATGCGCGTGGCCCGCAGCTGGATGTGCTGTTCTGCGGCAGGCTGCTGGCCCCCGTTGGCCCGAATGCGATCGCCCCGCTGCGCACGGCGCGCTGTTTCCACTGGCCGCGACAGTTGGCCAGCCTCGAGGCGCTGCGGGGCTGGTTGCCGCCAGGCTCCCCCGAGTGGATCGCCTGCGGCGGCGGCCTGGGTGCGCTGCGCGGCGCCAAACTCGTGACGGAGGGGGCCGTGGCGTTGCGATCGGCACCCTGATTTGGGCGATTCWGCACCAAACGGGCACCAGATCCGTTGCAGCAAGGCGCTTTTCTGTTGCAGTCCCCGGGCAGCACCCATACCATTGGCGCGCTGAACCCGGTCCGCCGGGGCGGCCACCCTGCCGAGGCCTCCCAACCTCCCCGTCCCGGCGGACCGGGTTC
>NZ_JADEWP010000173.1:0-5761 GCF_015207535.1 Cyanobium sp. LEGE 06143
CATCCTCCACTTTGCGAGCGAACCGCGAACGCAGTACGCCGAGATCCTGCTCGAAGCAGGGTCCCTCAACGAGGCCGACCACCTTGCCCAGCAGGCCGCTGAACGCATGCTCGAAGGGATCGACAGGATCTGTGAAGACGCCAAGGTCCTCCAGGCCGATCGTCTCAAAAGCGAGGAACTGGCCATCGAGGTGCAGGTGGGGGAGGAGCTGATCCGCCTCGAGCACGCCTACAGCCACAAGCGGCTGCGCTTCGTGGTGCACCTCTGCCGCTGGAGCAGCGGCGAGCCCCAGCCCCTGGCCAGCCAGCAGCTGCGCTGGGTGCGGCCGGAGCAGCTGGCGGACTTTCCCTTCCCGGCGGCGAACGCCCGCATCATTGCCGCCCTGCAGGAGCGGCTTGCCCGGGGGCTGGTGGAGCCCGGCTGACGCCGGCTCGGCCTTGGGCCAGCCTGGGGGGAGCTGGCCCCGTCCCCATGGCTGCCTCACCACCGCTGGTGCTCTGCCTCGGCGAGGCGCTCGTGGATCGCCTGGGCCCCCTGGGCGGCGATCCCGCCAGCGCCCCTGCCGGCGACTGCGACGACCGCCTCGGTGGCGCCCCCGCCAACGTGGCCTGCGCCCTGGCCCGCCTGGGCAGGCGGGCGGCCTTCCTGGGCCGGCTGGGCCGGGACCCGGCTGGCGAGGCCCTGGCGGCGCTGTTCCGGGCCCGGGGCGTCGACACCAGCGGCCTGCAGTGGGATGCCGAGCGGCCCACCCGCATCGTGCTGGTGCGCCGTGACCTGGCCGGCGAGCGCCAGTTCGGTGGCTTCGCGGGCAACCGTGGCGAGGGCTTCGCCGACGAGGCCCTGCAGGCCGGCACCCTGCCGCAGCAGGCCAGCTGGTTGCTGGTGGGCACCCTGCCCCTGGCCGGCGGCGCCGCGGCGGCCCTGGACCGCGCCGTGGAGCAGGCCGGAATCGCCGGCGTGGCCCTGGCTGTGGATGTCAACTGGCGACCCACCTTCTGGGATGACACGGCGCCGCCGGACGCGGCTCCCAGGCCGGAGCAGGCCGCTGCCATGCTCGCCCTGCTGCAGCGGGCCGCCCTGCTCAAGTGCGCCGCCGAAGAGGCGCAGTGGCTGTTCGGCAGTGCCGATCCAGAGCAGGTTCGGGCGGCCCTGCCCCAGCAGCCGGCCGTGGTGGTCACCGATGGGGCGGCGCCGCTGCGCTGGTGCCTGGGACGATCCAGTGGCGTCATGGCCCCCTACCGGGTGCCGGTGCTCGACAGCACCGGGGCCGGGGATGCGTTCACGGCCGGGCTGCTGCATGGCCTGGTGGCCAGGCCTGATCTGCTGGGTGGCCAGGACGGGCTGGCGGTGGAGCAGCTGATGCGCTTCGCCAGCGGCTGCGGCGCCCTGGTGTGCCAGGGGGCCGGCGCCATCGATCCCCAGCCCACTGCCGCTCAGGTGGAGGCCTTTCTGGCGGCTCGGCAGAGCGGGCCTCCGCACTGATCGGCCTGCTGAGACAGAACAGCTAGCGAGCCTTGGCCGGGCGCCAGAGCAGGGCCTGGCGGCCGGCCTCGGGGTCGGCGCCATCCAGCAGCTGCAGCTCCAGCCACCAGGCCTCGCTGGGGGGCAGGCTCAGCCGCTCGGGCCATTCCACGGCCAGCACGGCGCCCAGCTCAAGCGCACTTTCCTCTTCCTGGGCCAGCAGCTCATCCGCCGCGCCCGCCTGCTCCAGCCGGTAGAGATCGAGGTGCACCAGCGGCCGCGCCGCTGCATCGGCTCCCCGCGGCAGGTAGTGCTGGGCCAGGGCGAAGGTGGGGCTGGTGATCGGTTCGTCGATGCCCAGGGCCGTGGCCAGGCCCTGCACCAGGCAGGTCTTGCCGCTGCCGAGGTCGCCCTGCAACAGCAGCATTGGCGCCTGGGCCGCCAGCCCCGGGCCCGTGGGCCTCAGCCACAGTGCCAGCGCCGCCCCCAGGGCCCGGGTGGCGCAGGCATCGGCGAGCTGCTGGCGGCGCCAGGGCGGGCTGGAGGGGCTCACGCGGATCCGGAAGCTGTCTGTAGATTGCCGCTCAAGCGAGCCCGAAGCCTCGGCGTCTCTGCAGATATTTCCCCAACCACGCCCTCCCAGCCGGGAGTGAGCTGTTCTTCAGGAGTCCCAACCATGGTGGCCACCCCCACTGCGCCCACGCTGCAGACCACATCGTCTTATGTGATTGCCGACATCGACCTCGCTGACTTCGGTCGCAAGGAGATCGCCATTGCCGAAACGGAGATGCCGGGCCTGATGGCCCTGCGCCGCAGCTTCGGCGCCCAGCAGCCCCTCAAGGGCGCCCGCATCGCCGGGTCGCTGCACATGACGATCCAGACGGCTGTTCTGATCGACACCCTCACGGCCCTCGGCGCCGAGGTGCGCTGGGCCAGCTGCAACATCTTCTCCACCCAGGACCACGCCGCCGCCGCGATCGCCGCCAGCGGCGTGCCTGTGTTCGCCTACAAGGGCGAAAGCCTCGATGAGTACTGGGCCTTCACCCACCGCATCCTCGAGTGGGGCGATGGCGGCACGCCCAACATGATCCTCGACGACGGTGGCGATGCCACCGGTCTGGTGATTCTCGGCACCAAGGCCGAGCAGGATCCCTCAGTTCTCGATCACCCCTCCAACGAAGAGGAAACCGCTCTCTTCAACAGCATCCGCCAGAAGCTCGCCGCCCAGCCGGGCTTCTACTCCCGCATCCATGCCGCCATCCAGGGCGTCACCGAGGAAACCACCACGGGCGTGGCGCGGCTGTACCAGCTCCAGAAGGCCGCTGAACTCCCCTTCCCGGCGATCAACGTCAACGATTCGGTCACCAAGAGCAAGTTCGACAACCTCTACGGCTGCCGCGAATCCCTGGTGGATTCGATCAAGCGCGCCACCGACGTGATGGTGGCCGGCAAGGTGGCCCTGGTGATGGGTTACGGCGATGTGGGCAAGGGCTCGGCCCAGTCGCTCAGAGGCCTCGGCGCCACGGTGATGATTGCCGAGATCGACCCCATCTGCGCCCTGCAGGCGGCCATGGAGGGCTACCGCGTGGTGCGCCTCGACGACGTGGTGGCCGACGTGGACATCTTCGTGACCGCCACCGGCAACTTCCAGGTGATCCGCCACGAGCACCTGATCCGCATGAAGGATCAGGCGATCGTCTGCAACATCGGCCACTTCGACAACGAGATCGATGTGGCGTCCCTGAAGCAGTACAGCTGGGACAACATCAAGCCCCAGGTGGATCACATCCTGCTGCCCAGCGGCAACCGGATCATCCTGCTGGCTGAGGGCCGGCTCGTGAACCTGGGCTGCGCCACCGGCCACCCCAGCTTCGTGATGAGCAACTCCTTCACCAACCAGGTGCTGGCCCAGATCGAGCTGTTCTCCAAGGGGGACCAGTACGGCAAGGAGGTGTACGTGCTGCCCAAGCACCTCGACGAGATGGTGGCCCGCCTGCACCTCGAGAAGATCGGCGCCCGGCTCACTGAGCTCAGCGCCGAGCAGGCCGCCTACATCAACGTGCCGGTGGAAGGGCCCTACAAGCTCGAGCACTACCGCTACTGAGCTGCTTCGTCGGTCTGGCGCCCCGGTCGGGCCCCCTCCGTGGGGGCCCTGGCCTGCGTTCAGAACGGCACTTCCTCCTCACTGGGTTCGCCACCGCCGTAGCCGCCCCCACCGCCGAAGCTGCCGCCACCTGCGCCCATGGCGCCCTCGGCGTCGCGGCGGGAGCCCAGCAGCTCGAGGCGATCCACCCGGATCACCGGTTTGGTGCGCTCCTCACCGCTGGTGCGATCGGTCCAGCGGTCGAGCTTGAAGCTGCCGATGATCCCCAGCAGGGAGCCCTTGCGCACATAGTCGGCGGCCACCTGGGCCTGCTTGCCCCAGATCTCGAGGTTGAACCAGTCCGGTTCGTCGTCGCGGCTGCGCCGGTTCACCGCCAGGGTGAGGTTGGCCACCACGCTGCCGGACTCGAAGTAGCGCACTTCGGGATCGCGGCCGGCACGGCCGACGAGAGTGATGGAATTGACGCCCATAGCGGGTCTCCTTGGTCGATTGGATCAATGATGCGGCACCCCTTGAGGCGCCCTCAGCGGTTCAGTTCCACCCTGGGGGCCGGCTGTAACGCTCCCCGATGGTCCCCGTATGATGCGGGGCTGCCTCAACAGATGTCCGTGTTCTTTCGTCGTTTCCAGTTCTCCCGCGACATCGGCATCGATCTGGGCACGGCCAACACCTTGATGTATGTGTCGGGCAAGGGCATTGTGCTGCAGGAGCCTTCAGTGGTGGCCCTGGATCTGGAGCGCGGTGTGCCCCTGGCGGTGGGCGATGAGGCCAAGCTGATGCTGGGCCGCACCCCCGGCAACATCCGGGCCATCCGGCCGCTGCGCGACGGCGTGATCGCCGACTTCGACGCCGCCGAACAGATGATCAAGACCTTCATCCAGAAGGGCAACGAGGGCCGCGGCATCGTGGCGCCGCGGCTGGTGATCGGCATCCCCAGCGGCGTCACCGGCGTGGAGCGCCGCGCCGTGCGGGAAGCGGGGCTGGCGGGCGCCCGGGAGGTGCATCTGATCGATGAGCCCGTGGCCGCGGCCATCGGCGCCGGTCTGCCGGTGACCGAGCCCGTGGGCACCATGATCGTGGACATCGGCGGCGGCACCACCGAGGTGGCGGTGCTCAGCCTCGGCGGCACGGTGCTGAGTGAATCCGTCCGCGTGGCGGGCGATGAACTCAGTGATTCGATCGGCGTGTACCTCAAGAAGGTGCACAACCTGGTGGTGGGTGAGCGCACCGCCGAGGACATCAAGATCCGGATCGGCTCGGCCTTCCCCGACGACGAGCACGACGAGACCTCCATGGACGTGCGCGGCCTGCACCTGCTCTCCGGCCTGCCCCGCACCATCAACGTGCGGGCCGGCGACATCCGCGAGGCCATGGCCGAGCCCCTCAACGTGATCGTGGAGGCCGTGAAGCGCACCCTGGAGCGCACGCCGCCGGAGCTGGCGGCCGACATCGTTGATCGCGGCATCATGCTGGCCGGCGGCGGCGCCATGGTGCGCGGCATCAGCGACCTGATCAGCCACGAGACGGGCATCCTCACCCACATCGCCGAAGACCCGCTCCTCTGTGTGGTGATGGGCTGCGGCATGGTCCTGGAGGACTACAAGCGCTTGGAGCGCGTGCTGGACACTCCTGACTTCGTGCGCATGGCGGCCTGAGCTCCATGCCGTCGGACCGCCAGCCGCGACTGCCGCCGCTGCGCCGGCTCAGGGCCTTCTGGCCCTGGGGGCTGCTGCTGCTGGCCCTGGTGGGGGTCCGTCTCAGCAAGGGAGCTGGGCTGAGCGATGCCTATGCCCTGCTGAGTCGCCCGTTCTGGCCGGGCAGTGCCCAGGGGGAATGGATCAGGTCGGCCCAGCAGCTCGACCAGCAGACCCGCCTCTCGATGCTGGAGGCGGACAACCTGCGGCTACGGGAGCTGCTTGATCTGCAGCAGGCCGGAGGCAATGCGATTCCTGCCCCCGTGATCTCCCGCACCGCCGGTGGCTGGTGGCGCCAGTTGGTGCTCGGGCGGGGCTCCCTGCAGGGGGTGGCGCCGGGCCAGGCGGTGGTGGCCCCCGGCGGTCTGGTGGGGCGGGTGGTCAGCGTGACACCCAGCACGGCCACGGTGGCCCTGCTCACCGATTCCAGCAGCCGGGTGGGGGTGTGGGTGGCCCGGGTCAGGCGCCATGGGCTGCTGGTGGGCCTCGGCACCCCCAGGCC
>NZ_JADEWP010000176.1:0-5524 GCF_015207535.1 Cyanobium sp. LEGE 06143
GTCTGTCGGGTGCAGGGCGCTGGCAGCCCCTCACAAGCACACCTTTCACCCTAGAACGGCTTCGACCTGCTGCAAGGCCTGCTCCAGCCTTTGGTCGGTTTCGTGGCCGCTCAGCCACACGGGGCGGTGTTGCCGGCGGAACCAGGTGCGCTGGCGCTTGGCGAACTGCAGGGTGCGCCGGGTGGTGAGGGCCTGGGCTTCGGCCTCGCTCAGGCTGCCCGCCAGCAGCTGCCGCGCTTCGCCGTAGCCGATCGTGTCGAGCAGGGGCAGCCCGGCCCCGTAGCGGCCGATCAGAGCTGCCGTTTCGGCCATCAGCCCCTGGGCGTACATGGCCTCGGTGCGGGCGCTGATGCGGCTGCGCAGGTCGGCGGGGTCGAGCCCCAGCTCCAGCACCCTCCAGGCCGGGGGCGAGCTGCCCTGCTGGCTGGAGAGGGGCTGGCCCGTGGCATAGAGCACTTCCAGGGCCCGCTGGGTGCGCACGGCATCAGCGGCGGCGATCCTGGCCCCGCTGGCCGGATCGCTGGCCCGCAGCAGCTGGTGACAGGTGGGTTGACCCAGGGCGCTGATCTGGGAGCGCAGGGCCGGCTGGGGTGCCACGGCCGGCGGCCGCAGCCCCTGCAGCAGGGCCTTGAGGTAGAGACCGCTGCCCCCGGCCAGCAGGGCCATGGCGCCCCGCTGCTGGGGACGCTGGTGTTCGCGGGCGATCAGGGGTTCGGCCAGGCGCCGGAAATGCTCGAGGTTGAGGGGCTGATCGGGGTCGCTCACGTCCAGCAGTTCGTGGCGCACCTGCCGCTGCTGGGCGGCAGTGGGCTTGGCGGTGCCCACGTCCATGCCGCGATAGAGCTGGCGGGAATCCACGTTCAGCACGGCCAGGTTCAGCGCCTGCGCCAGGGCGATGGCCAGCTCGGTCTTGCCGCTGGCGGTGGGACCCAGCAGGGCAATCACCAGGGGCCGCTGGTCTGGGCGCTCAGCGGGGCGATCAGCGCTGGTTGGCAGGGGCGCATCGAGGGCCATTTCCCCACAGTGCCAGGTGGCCCTCGTACCCCCTGGCGGGTGGGCTGGCGATGGTAGATTGCCCATCGTAGAAGGGGTTTCACCACTTCTCACCCCCTCTTGCCCAGGGCGAGTCGCCGCCTCTGCCCGACCCCTGGAAAGCACCCCCCGCATGAGCGAAGCCACGAAAGTTCAGGCCGCGTACGGCGCCGAGCAGATCCAGGTGCTTGAAGGCCTGGAACCGGTGCGCAAGCGACCCGGGATGTACATCGGCACCACCGGTCCCCGGGGCCTCCACCACCTCGTCTACGAGGTGGTGGACAACGCCGTGGATGAGGCCCTCGCCGGCCACTGTGACCAGATCCTGGTGGTGCTCAACGACGACGGCTCCTGTGCCGTCACCGACAACGGCCGCGGCATCCCCACCGACATCCACCCCCGCACCGGCAAGAGCGCCCTGGAAACGGTGCTCACGGTGCTGCACGCCGGCGGCAAGTTCGGCTCCGGCGGCTACAAGGTGTCCGGCGGCCTGCACGGGGTGGGCGTGTCCGTGGTCAACGCCCTCTCGGAGTGGGTGGAGGTCAAGGTTTACCGCCAAGACCAGGTGCACACGCAGCGCTTTGAGCGCGGCGCTCCGATCGGCACCCTCGTCTCCGCTCCAAGCGAGGCTGGGCGCACGGGCACGTCGGTGTGCTTCAAGCCCGACATTGAGATCTTCACGGTCGGCATTGTCTTCGACTACGCCACCCTCTCCTCGAGGCTGCGCGAACTCGCTTACCTCAACGGCGGCGTACGTATCGTCTTCCGCGATGAGCGCAGCTCGGCTCGCAACGCCGCCGGCGAAGCCCATGAGGAGATCTACTTCTATGAAGGCGGCATCCGCGAGTATGTGGCCTACATGAATGCGGAGAAAGACCCTCTGCACCCTGACATCATCTATGTGAATGCCGAAAAGGAAGGCGTTCAGGTGGAGGCCGCCCTGCAGTGGTGCGTGGATGCCTACTCCGACAGCATCCTGGGCTTCGCCAACAACATTCGCACCGTCGACGGGGGCACCCACATCGAGGGGCTCAAGACGGTGCTGACGCGCACCCTCAATGTGTTTGCCAAGAAGCGTGGCAAGCGCAAGGATGCCGATAACAACCTGGCCGGTGAAAACATTCGCGAGGGTCTCACCGCCGTGTTGTCGGTGAAGGTGCCTGAGCCCGAGTTTGAGGGTCAGACCAAGACCAAGCTCGGCAACACCGAGGTGCGCGGTATCGTCGACACCCTGGTGGGAGAAGCCCTGGGTGAATTCCTGGAATTCAACCCCTCCGTGATCGACCTGATCCTCGAGAAGGCAATCCAGGCCTTCAATGCCGCTGAGGCCGCCCGCCGCGCCCGCGAGCTGGTGCGCCGCAAGAGCGTGCTGGAGAGTTCCACCCTGCCCGGCAAGCTCTCCGACTGTTCCTCCCGTGATCCCTCCGAATCTGAGATCTACATCGTGGAGGGGGATTCGGCCGGAGGCTCCGCCAAACAGGGCCGCGACCGCCGCTTCCAGGCGATCCTGCCGCTGCGAGGCAAGATCCTCAACATCGAGAGAACAGACGACGCCAAGATCTACAAGAACACGGAGATTCAGGCCCTGATCACCGCCCTGGGCCTGGGCATCAAGGGGGAAGAGTTCGACGCAAAAAATCTGCGCTATCACCGCATCGTGATCATGACCGATGCTGACGTGGATGGTGCCCACATCCGCACTCTGATCCTCACCTTCTTCTTCCGCTATCAGAAGGCCCTGGTGGAAGGTGGCTACATCTACATCGCCTGCCCACCCCTCTACAAAGTGGAAAGGGGCAAGAAGCATGTTTATTGCTATAACGAGGCCGATCTCAAGGCCACCATCGACGAGTTTGGCGAGAAGGCCAACTACAACATTCAGCGCTTCAAGGGTCTCGGCGAAATGATGCCCAAGCAGCTCTGGGAAACCACCATGGATCCCGAAACCCGCATGATGAAACGCGTCGAAATCGAAGACGCCCTGGAGGCTGATCGGATCTTCACGATCCTGATGGGCGACAAGGTGGCGCCCCGCCGCGAGTTCATCGAAGCCCACAGCGCCGAACTCGACCTGGCCCAGCTGGACATCTGAATGGGTCCCGTCGCACCCCTGCTCACACCCTGGCGCTGGGCGGCCCTGCTGGGATTCGCCCTGGTGGCGCCGGCTGGCCTGCCCGCCGGGGGCGGCGACTGGCGCATGCCTGAGCTGCGCCGTCGTCAGAGCAGCCGCGAACCCCTGCTCAGCCCAGTTCCCCTGGCGCTGCGCTGCGCGCCCGAGCGCCAGGCCCCCACGATCACTGCGGCGGCAGCCGGCGAGCCGCTGCGGGTGCTGCGCGCCTGGTCGCGCCAGGACGGCGAACGCTGGCTGCAGGTGGAGCTGGCCAGCCCGGGCGGCCAGCGCCGGGGCTGGCTGCCGGGCTGATCAGGATCAGCCGGCCAGGGCCGCTTCGATGGCCGCCGTGAGCTCCCCGGCCTCGGGTTCCACGCCGCTCTTGAAGCGGGCCAGCACCGTGCCGTCCTTGCCCACCAGGAACTTCTCGAAGTTCCAGGCCACGGGCCCGCTCGGCTCCGCCTGGGTGAGGGTGGTGTAGGGGTCTTCCGCCATCGCCACCTTGTCGAACAGGGTGAAACTGGCGCCGTAGATGCTGGAGCAGAACTGCTGGATCTCTTCGAGGCTGCCGGGCTCCTGGGCCCCGAAGTCGTTGCAGGGGAAGCCGAGCACGGCCAGGCCCTGGGGGCCGTAGGTCTCGTTCAGTTTCTGGAGCCCGGCGTACTGGCGGGTGAAACCACAGCGGCTGGCCAGGTTCACGATCAGCAGCACCTGGCCGCCCCACTCGCCGAGGCGGCGTTCGCCGCCGGCGGCGTCGCGCACCACCACATCGCTCACGTTCACGCTCATGCTGGCTGGAGTTCCGGAGGGCGGACACTAGCGGCTGACCGCCAGGCGCCGGCCCATAAACTCGTGAGTTCCTGGGCTGAGAGCCGATGAGCGAGGCGAAGGCCCCGAACCAGGAGCTCTCCGGCGTCGGCCGCGTCATGGTGGCTGAGATGGTGTCTCGCCAGCTGGCCACCCTGCTGGAGGCCGGCAACTACGACGGCGCCAAGCTGCTGCTGCAGCCCGTGCAGGAGGTGGACATCGCCGAGGCGATCGGCACGCTGCCGCGCACCCTGCAGGCCCTGGCCTTCCGGCTGCTGCCCAAGGACGAGGCCATCGAGGTCTACGAATACCTCGACGGTGCGGTGCAGCAGAGCCTGCTCGACCGGCTGCGCTCCGGCGAGGTGCTGGAGCTGGTGGAGAGCATGTCGCCGGATGATCGGGTGCGGCTGTTCGATGAGTTGCCGGCCAAGGTGGTGCGCCGGCTGCTGGCGGAGCTGAGCCCGGCCGAGCGCAGGGTCACCGCCCAGCTGCTGGGCTACGCCGCCGAGACGGCGGGGCGCCTGATGACCACGGAATTCATTGATCTGAAGGAGTTCCACAGCGCCGCCCAGGCCCTTGAACTGGTGCGCCGCCGCGCCCGCGACACCGAGACCATCTATTCCCTCTATGTGACCGACGGCTCGCGCTATCTCACCGGCATCCTGTCGCTGCGGGACCTGGTGGTGGCCGACCCCCAGGACCGCATCGGCGATGTGATGACCCGGGAGGTGGTGAGCGTGTCCACCGAGACCGACCAGGAGGAGGTGGCCCGCGCCATCCAGCGCTACGACTTCCTGGCCGTGCCCGTGGTGGACCGCGAAGAGCGGCTGGTGGGGATCGTCACGGTGGACGACGTGATCGACGTGATCGAGCAGGAGGCCACCCGTGACCTCTACGCCGCCGGCGCCGTGCAGGCCGGCGATGAGGACGACTATTTCCAGAGCAACCTGTTCACCGTGGCGCGGCGCCGGGTCGTGTGGCTCTCGGTGCTGGTGGTGGCCAACGGCTTCACCTCCGAGGTGATCGCCCTGCAGGGCGAGGTGCTCAACCAGGTGGTGCTGCTGGCGGCCTTCATTCCGTTGCTGATCGGCACCGGCGGCAACGTCGGCGCCCAGAGCTCCACCGTGGTGATCCGCGGCCTCAGCACCCAGCGGATCCAGGCCCTGGGGGCCTGGCGCACGATCGTGCGGGAGGCGGTGGCCGGAGCCCTGCTGGGCCTGCTGATGCTGGTGGTGGTGGTGCCCTGGGCCTGGTGGCGCGGCGAAGGCCCCCTGGTGGGGCTCTCGGTGGGGATCAGCCTGCTGGCGATCACCACCCTGGCGGCCACGGCAGGGGCGGCGCTGCCGCTGCTCTTCGATCGTCTCAAGCTGGATCCGGCGCTGATGTCGGCACCCTTCATCACCACCGCCACCGATGTGGCCGGGGTGTTCATCTACCTGAGCACCGCGGGCTGGCTGATCGGCCACTTCGGCATGGGCTGAGGGGCCCCGGGCCGCCGTTTGGGCCTAGATGAGAGAGCGTTCACACTTCTTCAGGTTAGGCTTAACCAAAGTTCAAGGGCCAGAAGTATGACGA
>NZ_JADEWP010000177.1:0-5448 GCF_015207535.1 Cyanobium sp. LEGE 06143
CACCTCCCCCGACCCTTCCGCCGCCTGCTCCGAGAACCCCGCGGCTGCTGAGCCGTTGCCGCCGTCCGTGGTGCTGAGCGCCGAGCAGATCCAGGGGCTGCTGCCCCACCGCTATCCCTTTGCCCTGGTGGATCGGGTGATCCTCCACGAGCCGGGCAAGCGGGCCGTGGCCATCAAGAACGTGACCGTCAACGAACCCCACTTCCAGGGGCATTTCCCCGGTCGGCCCCTGATGCCCGGGGTGCTGATCGTGGAGGCGATGGCCCAGGTGGGCGGCCTGATCGTGACCCAGATGCCCGACCTGCCCAAGGGCCTGTTCGTGTTTGCCGGCATCGATGGCGTGCGCTTTCGCCGCCCGGTGGTGCCCGGCGATCAGCTCGTGATCACCTGCACTCTGCTCAGCCTCAAGCGCCGGCGCTTCGGCAAAGTGGCCGCCGAAGCCCTCGTGGATGGTGAGCTGGCCTGTTCCGGTGAATTGATGTTCTCTCTGGTGGACTGATGGCCACCACGATCCATCCCACCGCCGTGGTCGACCCGCGCGCCGAGCTGGCCGCCGGTGTCGCGGTGGGTCCCTATGCGGTGATCGGGCCCCAGGTGCGCCTCGGCCCGGACTGCAGCATCGGCCCCCATGTGGTGCTCGATGGCCGGGTGCGCATGGGCCGCGGCAACCGCATCTTCCCCGGGGCCTGCATCGGCCTGGAACCCCAGGATCTCAAGTACACCGGCGATCCCACCGAGGTGGTGATCGGCGATGACAACACGATCCGCGAGTACGTGACCATCAACCGTGCCACCACCCACAGCCAGCAGACCCGCATCGGCGATGGCAACCTGCTGATGGCCTACAGCCATCTGGGCCACAACTGTGCCCTGGGCGATCGGATCGTGATCGCCAACGGCGTGGCCGTGGCCGGCCATGTGGTGATCGGCGATCGGGCCGTGATCGGCGGGGTGCTGGGCATCCACCAGTTCGTGCAGATCGGCAGCCTGGCGATGGTGGGGGGGATGAGCCGGATCGAGCGCGACGTGCCGCCCTTCACCCTGGTGGAAGGCCACCCCTCGCGGGTGCGGGCTCTCAACACGATCGGCCTGCGCCGCAGCGGGCTCACCGAGCTGGATGGGGGCCTGCAGTTCGCCGATCTCAAGCGCTGCTGGTCCCTGCTCTACCGGCAGGAGCTGACCCTCGCCAAGGCGCTGGATCAGCTGCGGGCCACTCCGCTCACGGCTGCCGCAGAAACGCTAGTGGCCTTTCTGGAGTCCTCGCTCCAGCCAGGGCGTCGCGGTCCGATCCCCGGAGCCCGCTGATGCTGCGACTGCTGGTCAGCACCGGTGAGGTGTCCGGCGATCTGCAGGGGGCGCTGCTGGTGCAGGCGCTCTATGAGGAGGCGAGTCGGCGCGGGCTGGAGCTGCAGGTGGTGGCCCTCGGTGGCGACCGCATGGCCCGGGCCGGTGCCGAACTGCTGGCCGACACCACCCGCATGGGCGCCATTGGCCTGCTGGAGGTGATGCCCTTCGTGCTGCCCACCCTGCGGCTGCAGCGCCGCCTCAAGCGCTGGTTTCGCCAGGCCCCGCCGGACGGGGTGGTGCTGATCGACTACATGGGCCCCAACGTGAACCTGGGCCTGCGGCTGAAGCGGCGCTTTCCGGGGGTGCCGGTGACGTACTACATCGCTCCCCAGGAGTGGGCCTTCAAATTCGGATCCGAAGGCCGCACCAACCTGATCCGCTTCACCAACCAGATCCTGGCCATCTTCCAGGAGGAGGCCCGTTACTACGGCTGCCGGGGCGCCAACGTCACCTATGTCGGCCACCCCCTGGTGGACACCGTGGAGGAATCCCCCAGCCGCAGTGAGGCCAGAGCCCTGCTGGGTCTGGTCAATGAGGCACCGGTGCTGCTGCTGATGCCCGCCTCCCGGCGCCAGGAGCTGCGCTACATGCTCCCCTACATCGTGGCGGCCGCCGCCGAGCTGCAGCGCTGCCAGCCGGAGCTGCAGGTGGTGGTGCCCGCTGGGCTCTCGGGTTTCGAGGCCCACCTCAGCCGCCAGCTCGATCAGGCCGGGGTGAAGGCCCTGGTGATTCCTGCCGCCGATGCCGACCGGCTCAAGCCGGCCCTCTGCGCGGCCGCCGACCTGGCCCTGGCCAAGTCGGGCACGGTGAATCTGGAACTGGCCCTGCGGGGGGTGCCCCAGGTGGTGGTGTACCGGGTGAGCGGGCTCACGGCCTTCGTGGCGCGACGCATCCTGCGCTTCAGCGTGCCCCACATCTCGCCGGTGAACCTGGTGCTGGGGGAGCGGCTGGTGCCGGAGCTGCTGCAGGCCGACCTCACCGCCGAGGCGATCGTGCGGGCTGCCCGGCCCCTGCTGCAGCCGGACAGCGGCGCCCATGGGTCGATGCTGGAGGGCTATGCCAGGTTGCGGGCGGTGCTGGGCGAACCTGGCGTCACCCGCCGAGCCGCCGCCGCCATCCTCGATCTGGTGCTGGAGACCCCATGAGCCCGCCATCGCCTCGCCACGCCAGCTCTCGGTCGCCAGTTCCCTGGCCGCTGAGCTGCAGCGCGCGGCGCCTCCTGGGCGCGCTGCTGGCCCTGCTTCTGCTGCTGGGGGTGGTGTTCACGCCCCGGCCGGCCCTGGCGTCCGAACCGCAGCAGGCGGTGCTGGCAGGGGGCTGCTTCTGGTGTCTGGAGCACGATCTCGAAGGCTTGAACGGGGTGTTGGAGGTGGTGAGCGGCTACAGCGGCGGTGACCTCGCCAATCCCACCTACGCCCAGGTGTCCGCCGGGGGAACGGGCCACCAGGAAGCCGTGCAGGTGCGCTTCGATCCCGCGCTGATCAGCTACCCCACCCTGCTGCGGGCCTACTGGCGCAACGTGGATCCCCTCGATGGGGCGGGGCAGTTCTGCGATCGCGGCGACTCCTACCGGCCGGTGATCTTCACCTCCGGCGGCGATCAGCAGGCCCAGGCCGAAGCAAGCCAGGAGTCAGCCGCCCAGGCCCTGACTGTGGAGGTCTCGGCGCTGCAGGTGGCGATCAGACCGCTGCAGCGGTTCTGGCCGGCGGAGGCGTACCACCAGAACTACGCCGATCAGAACGGCACCAGCTACGGCTACTACCGCTGGGCCTGTGGCCGCGACCGGCGGCTGCGGGCGGTGTGGGGGGACCAGGCGCGAGCGGCCGATCCGTGGTGAGCAAGGCCGCCGCCGCAAGGGGGCCTTGCAAAAGAAAAGACAAAGATTGCCTGGTTGTCGAGTGTTCTCTGCGTCACCTTGACGGCCGGTTTCCCTGCCGGGGCGGTTCAGAAGCGGCCCAATCCGCTTAGGCTGGAGGAACTGACGGGCAGAGTTTTGTATGTATCTGCTGACCATTCGCGAAGGCTTGCAGACCCGCCATATCGGTCCCTATGCCAGCCCCAAGCAGGCTGCTGACGACCTCGACCGCCTGCTGCCCTACTGCAGCAACCGGGCCCGCTGGCTGATCCATGCCCTCGAAGCCCCGGCTGAGGCCAGGGCCGACTGTGCCGGCCCGGCGGGCCCGATTGCCGCTTAGCCAGCAACGGTGTGAGCACCCGCGGCCCGAGCCTCGGCGGCCCGGGCCTCAGCTGCCCGGGCCTCAGCTGCCGCTGCTGGCTCCGCGGCAGACCCACTCCACCAGGGTGCGCACCCCGTAACCGGTGGCGCCAGCGGGGTCCAGCCCCCGGCCCTTGTCGCTCCAGACGGTGCCGGCGATGTCCAGGTGGGCCCAGGGCAGCCCCTTGGTCACGAAGTCCTGCAGGAACAGGGCAGCGGTGATCGAGCCCCCCGGGCGGGGGCCGGTGTTCTTGAGATCGGCCACGCCACTCTTGAGACCCTTCTTGTAGGAAACGCGCAGGGGCATGCGCCACAGGGCCTCACCGCCCGCCGCGCCCGCCGTCAGCAGGGCCTCGGCCAACCCATCGCTGTTGGACCACAGCCCGGCCATCTCGTCGCCCAGGGCGATCACACAGGCGCCGGTGAGGGTGGCTAGATCCACCACGGCATCGGGCTCCAGGCCGCAGGCGTAGTCGAGGGCGTCGGCCAGGGTGAGGCGCCCTTCCGCATCGGTGTTGTTGATCTCGATCGTCCTGCCCTTGGACGTCGTCACGACGTCGCCGGGATGGACGGCACCGCCGCTGATCATGTTTTCGCAGCTGGCCACGATCACATGCACCTCCACGCCGGCGGGCTGCAGCTGACCGATCGCCCGTGCCGCCCCCAGCACGGCCGCGCTGCCGCCCATGTCGTACTTCATCATCTCAATCTGGGAGCCACCGGTCTTGAGGTTGTAGCCGCCGGAATCGAAGGTGAGCCCCTTGCCCACCAGAACCACCCGGCGCTGGGCGCCTCCCTGGGGGGTGTAGGTGAGGTGGATGAACTTGGGGGGCAGATCCGAGCCCTGGGCCACCGCCAGGAAGGCCCCCATGCCGGCCGCCTCGCAGTCGCCCCGCTCCAGCACCTTGAGGCTGAGGCCATGGTTCTGGGCGATCGAGGCTGCTGTGTCCGCCAGGTGCTGGGGCGTGGCCACGTTGGGCGGAGCCGCCACGAGCTGGCGGGCCAGCTCAACCCCGGCGCAGGTGGCCTCCACCCGCGCCAGGCCGTTGCTGGCTTCGGCCGGCAGACCGATCAGATCGATCCGCTGTGGCAGGGGCCGGGCCTTGGGCTCGCCCTTGAAGCGCTGGTCCTCATAGAGGCTGAGGCGCACCGCGATGGCCATCGCCGCCGCCGCCTCAGCTGGATCCAGGCCGGCCAGCGGCAAGGCCAGGCCCAGCTGCTCACTGCCGCTGGCCAGGGCGCAGCGGGCCGCGGCGGCCGCCGCCTCCTGCAGGCTGGAGAGTGCGTAGCTCGGCGCTTCGCCGAGCCCCACCAGGATCACGCTGGTGGGCTCCTGGCCCAGGCGTTGCAGGCTGAGGCACTCGCCGGGTTTGGCCTTGAAGCGCCGCTGCCGTAACCACGGCTCAAGCTCAGCGCCGAGGGCTTCGGCCAGGGCGGGATCGAGGGGCTCGAAGCCGCCCTCGTGGCTGGGGCCGGAGGAGCCTTCCGGGCCGTTCTGGGGGCTGGCAAACAGGCCGATGGCCACCGTGTCACACGCCCCCAGTGAGCTGCTCAGCGACGCGGGGATGCAGCGGAACTCCATGGACTGCCCTTAGGGGACGCGATCGTAGCCAGCGTCAGGTGCCGGCCTCGGCCGTGAACGGTGTGGCCCAGCGGCCGCGGGTCTCTTTGTTGAAGGGGGGCTGCCAGCGGCGGATCAGCGCCTGCTCCAGGGCTCGCCGGGGCCGGATCGCCTGGGGCACATCCAGCCAGAAGCGGATGCTGAGGCGGCTGGGCAGACCCGTGTGGCTGAGGGCTTCGCCGTAGGCCTCCAGATAGCTCTTGCAGTCGTGGGTGCCTTTCCAGCGCCGGCTGGCCTCGCCGGTTTCGCCCACATAGAGCAGCAG
>NZ_JADEWP010000179.1:0-5309 GCF_015207535.1 Cyanobium sp. LEGE 06143
CGGTGAGAGCGGCGGTGGCAGCAGCCGCTGGGCAAGGGTCCGCAGGGCGGGCAGCATGGGGGCGGTTTCACTTCCCCCATGATCGGCTGGCTGCAAGGGGACATCACCGATCCGTGGCAGCACGACAAGCGCTGCGGCCTGCTGCTGGTCTGCGGCGGCGTGGGCTACGAGGTGCAGGTGAGCCAGCGGCAGTGGCAGCGGCTGCCGCCCCAGGGCGGCAGCCTTGGCCTGCACATCCACCAGAGCATCCGCGAGGACGGCTGGACGCTGTTCGGCTTTGCCGAGCGCCAGGAGCGGGATCTGTTCCGGGAGCTGGTGGCCGTGAGCGGGGTGGGGCCCCAGATGGCCCTGGGCCTGCTGGGGGTGCTGGAGCCCACCGCCCTGGTGCTGGCGATCGTGCAGGCCGACCTGCGCCAGCTCTGCCAGGCGCCTGGGGTGGGCAAGCGCACCGCCGAGCGGCTGGCGGTGGAGCTGCGGGTGCGGCTGCAGGAGCGCTTCCTGGGCGGGCCAACACCGGGTAGCGAGGCCGAGCTCGAACCCCTGCCCGCCCTCAGCGACGGCAGCCGCGACGACCTGCACGCCACCCTCGCCGCCCTGGGCTACGAGGGGCTGGAGATCCACCGGGCCGTGCGGGCCGTGGCCGCCCATGGGCTGGCCGCCGACGCCAGCGCCGAGGAGTGGATCCGCTGCTGCCTGCGCTGGCTGGCCCGATCCGCCGCCTGACAGGGCGGTAAAGTATCGGTTTGCACCGCAGAGGCCGGGGCAGGCCCTGCCGGGGCCACCAGGCTGCAGGCTCGCGCTCCGCCACTTCCCACACTCCATGCCGCTCACCACCGCCCAGAAGCAGGACCTGATCAACGGTCACCAGACCCATGGCACCGACACCGGTTCCGTGGAGGTTCAGGTGGCGATGCTGAGTGAGCGGATCAGCCAGCTCACCGGCCATCTGCAGCAGAACAAGCACGACTTCTCCTCCCGCCAGGGGCTGCTCAAGATGATCGGCCGCCGCAAGCGGCTGCTGGGCTACCTCAAGGGCATCAGCCAGCAGCGCTACGCCGATCTGATCGCCAAGCTCGGCATCCGCGGCTGAGGCCGTCCAGCAGCACGCCACCGCAGAGCGAGTCCATGGCCGGTAAGGGGTTGGGAGATGGCGCGGCCGCCCGCGCGAGCCGCAAGGGGTCATCCTCCGGCCGCTCCAAGCCGTCGGCTGTTCCGAGCAAGAAAGCCGCCGCGGTGCCGAGCAAGAAGGCCCCGGCCCGGGCCATTCCCGATGTGGTGGCCAATCGCATGGCACGCCGGGTGGCCATCGCCACCGGCATCCCCACCGTGATGGGGATGGGGGTGTTCGTGGGCAGCTACCTGCTGGTGAGCCGCCAGATCGCTGACGTCTCCCCCGGCCTCACCCTGGCCGCCTCCGGCGGCTGCTTCCTGCTGGGGCTGGTGGGCCTGAGCTACGGCGTGCTCTCCGCCAGCTGGGAAGACCAGCCCGGCAGCCTGCTGGGCCAGGAGCAGCTGGGCCTGAACATCGGCCGTCTGCGCCAGTCGCTGCGCAGCCTGCGCAGCGGCAGCTAGGCCGCCAGCAGGGGCGCGCTGATCCGCGCCTGAAACGCCGCAGCCGTGAGCGTGTCGAGGGCGGCGGCGGGATCAGAAACGCAGAACTGGGGGCCGAGCCGCACGAAGCGCACCGCCTCCCCCTGCTGCACCAGGGCCACCACCGGCACCCGCTGGCCGGCTTCGTCCTGGGGCGGACGGTGCCGGTGCAGGCATTCGCGCAGGCGGTGCTGGATGGCGATGTCGCCGGCCTGGTCGGCGGGCAGCTCCACCATCAGCAGCTGCAGGTCATCGATCGAGCGGCAGTCATCCACGATCAGCTGCACCCGGTCATCGCGGCGATCCACCGTGGCCCACACCAGAAGGCGGGCATCCACCATCAGGTGGTCGGCCAGGCGGGCGTAGCTGCGCGGGAACACCACGGCCTCGCAGCTGCCGGTGAGGTCTTCGAGCTGCAGCACGGCCATGCGATCGCCCTTGCGGGTGTTCACCTGGCGCAGCTCCGGCACCATCACCACGGCACTCACCTTGGCCTTGTCGGCCTGCTCCTCCAGGTGGGCCAGGGCCAGCGGTGAGAGCAGTTTCACCGGCCGGGCCAGCTGCTTGAGCGGATGGTCCGAGAGGTAGAAGCCCACCAGCTCCTTCTCCAGCCGCAGCTTCTCGGTGGGGGGGTAGTCCTTCACCGGGGCGGCCTTCGGGGCCGTGCTCAGGTCGGCCCGGCCGGCGGCGGCGTCAGGGCCCGGGTCGCTGGCGCTGCCCATCAGGTCGAACAGGTTGCCCTGGCCGCTGGCCCGGTCCTTGGCCCGGGAGCTGGACCAGTCGAGCACCAGATCCAGATCGGCCATCAGCTGGGCCCGGTTGGCGGCGGGCTCGAGGGCATCGAGGGCGCCGGAGTGGATCAGGGCCTCGAGGGCGCGGCGGTTGAGCTGGTGGCCGGGGATGCGGTCGCAGAGATCGGCGAGGCCCAGGAACGGGCCGTCGCTGCTGCGGCTCTCCAGCAACTGGCGGATGGCGCCATCGCCCAGATTGCGCACGGCGGAGAGGCCGAACAGGATGCGATCACCCACCGGCGTGAAGTCGATGCCGGAGGCATTCACATCGGGCGGCATCACCTCGATGCCCATGGCATTGCAGTTGGCGATGTAGCGCTGCACCTTGTCGGAGGCGCCGGCATTCACCGTGAGCAGCGCCGCCATGTAGGCCACCGGGTAGTGGGCCTTGAGGTAGGCGGTCTGGAAGGTCACGGCGCCATAGGCCGTGGAGTGGCTCTTGTTGAAGCAGTACTCGGCGAACAGCACCATCTGCTCGAACAGGGTTTCGGCCACCCTGGGCTCCACACCGCGATCGGTGGCCCCCTTCACAAACAGGCTCTGGTGTTTCTCCATCTCACTCTTCTTCTTCTTGCCCATCGCCCGGCGCAGCAGATCCGCCTCACCGAGCGAATAGCCGGCCAGGTCCTGGGCGATCTTCATGATCTGCTCCTGATACACCATGATCCCGTAGGTTTCGCTCAGGATCGGCTTCAGGGCCGCGTGCACCACCTCAATCGCCTCGCGGCCGTGCTTGCGATTGATGAATTTGGGAATCAGCCCCGCATCCAGGGGACCCGGCCGGTAGAGCGCCAGGATCGAGGAGATGTCCTCCAGGGATGAGGGCTTCAGATCGCGCACGATCTGGCGCATGCCACTCGATTCCAGCTGGAAGATGCCCTCCAGATCGCCGCGGGCCAGCAGGCTGTAGGTGGCGGGATCATCGAGGGGAAGGCGGTCGGGGTCCACCCGGGCGCCGGTGCTCTCCTCCACCAGGGCCAGGGTCTTGTCGATCATGGTGAGGTTCTTGAGGCCGAGGAAGTCCATCTTCAGCAGCCCCATCGACTCCACGTCTTCCATGAAGTACTGGGTGATCACCTGGCCGTCGTTGTTGCGCTGCAGCGGCACCAGCTGATCGAGGGGATCGGCCGCGATCACCACGCCGGCGGCGTGCACCCCGAAGGTCTTGTTGGTGCCCTCGATGCGCATCGCCATGTCCACCCAGCGGCGCACCTCTGGATCCCTCTCGTACTTCTCGCGGAATTCCGGCGCCGGCGATTCAGGGCCGATCATCTCCTTGAGCTTGGCCGGTTTGCCGCGCACCACCGGGATCAGCTTGGCCAGCCGGTCGGCATCGCCGTAGGGAATATCCAGCACCCGGGCCACGTCCTTGAGCACGGCCTTGGAGGTCATGCGGTTGAAGGTGATGATCTGGGCCACCTTGTCTTCGCCGTAGCGCTGGGTCACGTAATCGATCACCTCACCGCGGCGCTCGATGCAGAAGTCGGTGTCGATGTCAGGCATCGACTTGCGCTCCGGGTTGAGGAAACGCTCGAACAGCAACCCATGCACCACCGGATCGATGTTGGTGATGCCCAGGGCATAGGCCACCAGGGAACCCGCTGCCGAGCCCCGTCCCGGCCCCACCGGAATACCACTGTCGCGGGCGAAGCGGATGTAGTCCCACACCACCAGGAAATAGGTGGGGAAGCCCATCTGCTCCATCACCTGCAGCTCGAAGTGCAGCCGTTCGCCATAGGCCGGATCGAAGGGCGCCCCGGCGGCCAGCTCCAGCCGATCGCGCAGGCCCTGCTCCGCCACGCTGGTGAGATAGCTCACGGCGGTGTGGCCCTCCGGAATCGGGAAACGGGGCATCTGGTAGCGGCCCAGGATGTCGTAGTCGTCCACCTTCTCGGCTACCCGGGCCGTGTTGGCCACCGCCCGCTGGATCAGCTCCGGCTCCAGGTGATCGGCGAACAGGCCGAGCATCTCGGCCTCGCTCTTGATGTATTCCGTGCCGGTGTAGCGCAGCCGCTTCTCATCGCTGATCAGCTTGCCGGTGAGCACGCACAGCAGGGCGTCATGGGCCTCCACATCCCCCACGCTGAGGTAGTGGGCGTCGTTGGTGGCGATCAGCTCAATGCCCAGCTCGGCGCCGATGCGGGCTATGCCGCTGTTGACGATGCGGTCTTCAAGGCCGCCGTGGTCCTGGATCTCGAGGTAGAAGTCGTCGCCGAACACCTCCTGGTACCAGGCCGCCACCTCGCGGGCCACCTCGGGCCGGCCCCGCAGGATCGCCTGGGGGATCTCGCCGCCCAGGCAGGCCGTGGCCACGATCAGCCCCTCGCTGTGCTGGCGCAGCAGCTGCTTGTCGATGCAGGCCCTCGCGAAGATGCCCCGGCCGCGCATGCCGCGCAGGTGGCTGAGGGAGGTGAGCTTCACCAGATTGCGGTAGCCCACCGCGTTCTTGGCCAGCACCACCAGGTGATACCGCCGCTCCTTCTTGGGCGGGTTGGGATCGTCCAGAGAGCCGTTGATTACGTACATCTCATTGCCGATGATCGGCTTGATGCCGGCCTTGGCGCAGAGCTTCAGCAGTTCAATGGCGCCATACATGACGCCGTGGTCGGTGAGGGCCAGGGCCGGCATGCCCAGGGCCACGGCCCGCTCCACCATGGCCGGAAGCTGGCTGGCCCCATCCAGAAGGCTGTAGTCGCTGTGGTTGTGGAGGGGGACGAAGGCCACGGACAACCGCATCTGTGGTGGTCAGAGTAGGGCCGCACCACCAGATCTGGGGTGGGATGGCTCAGACGGCCAGGGCCGCCTCAGGACGGCGCTCCATCACCCTGGCGGCCAGCTCGTAGTGGTGCGCCACCTGCAGCAGCAGACCCTCCTCCAGCACGTTGGTGATCAGCTGGACGCCGATCGGCAGGCCGCGCCCATCAAAGC
>NZ_JADEWP010000180.1:0-5299 GCF_015207535.1 Cyanobium sp. LEGE 06143
TCGCAGGTTGCTATGCAGTACGTGATCAGGAGATCAGTGTGCCTGTCGAGGGAAAGAATCGGCCAACATGGGCAGATTTTGGCACCCGAAAGGGTGAAATCAGCCAAGCCAACCTCAGATTCGCCAAACGTTGTTCATTCCGAGCAAATTCCAACCTTGGACCCACTTTCAGGGCTCGTTGCCCAGAGGCTCCTTAGATGTAATGGAGATGGTTACTGCGAGAGTATTACCGCTCCTTGAACCTGACACTCCTACCACTCTCTAACACCACCATGCACCTGAGCCGCCACCGCATGGCTATCTTCTTCGCCGTGCACTCCTTGCGGCCAGGTGATGGCCAGCGTTTGTTTGACCTTGCAAAGCCCTTGATGCAGGTTCTCTTGGGGGGGGGCCTGGGCTTCAGGTTAGAGTGGGCTTAGGAGGTGTGTCATGTCAATAATTATAGACGAGAAGCTAGAGGAGATCGCCGCAGTTTGCAAGCGATATGGGATTGAGCGTCTGTTTGTCTTTGGCTCAGCTTTGAGAGAGGACTTTAGGCCTGGAGAAAGCGATATTGACCTTCTTGTTGAGTTTGGCCCACTGGAAATCACCAAGCGCTTCCATGTTTACCTTGACGCTCGCGAGGCGTTCAGGAATATCTTTCAGTCTGACGTTGACTTGGTGATGCAAGGAGCGGTGAAAAATAAAGTTATTGCAGGCGAGATCGATCGTACAAAGCAGCTGGTTTATGGCGCGTGATCTATCCGCCTATTTGCAGGATGTCCTTGATGCCTGCAATTCGATTCAAGACGTCATGAGCGGCGTCTCGTTGGAGGACTACCGAAGCACGCGTGCCATGAGATCTGCTGTCGAGCGCGAGTTCATCATTATTGGTGAGGCCCTTAGAAGGGTCAGAAACCTTGATGAGACGCTGTTTAGCTCCATATCCAATTCTCATGCGATCGTTGATTTTCGAAACCTGCTTGCTCATGACTATGGAGCAGTTGATGACGATGCCGTTTTCGGGCTTGTCTACTCAGACCTGATCGTGCTGAAGGCGGAGGTCAGCGAGTTGTTGGATGACTGTCATGACGCAAACTAACCATGCCATTCACCAAAGCCGCATCCGTGGCGTTTCTGATTCCGGCCCGAGCTCGCTGCGGCCAGGTGATGGCAAGCGTTCGCCGAATCTCTGTGAAGGGCGGCGGGCTGAGCAGAGGAACAGGATGCGCTCTAGCATTTGGGATATTGCTACAGTGGTTTTAGGTCGGAGCCAAACATGAATTTCACTTTGGAGTGCGAACAAGAAGTAGACGGTCGGTGGATGGCCGAGGTGCCGGAGCTACCTGGAGTCCTTGCATACGGGAGTTCCTCTGCTGATGCAATATCAAAGGCTGAAGTTCTAGCCCTTCGTGTTATCGCTGATCGGCTTGAAAATAGCGAGGCCGAGCCAGTCAGCTTTCGGTTTTCGCTTCCACTCTCTGCATGAGTAACTGGCCTTCAGCCAAAGCCCAAAAAGTATTAGCAGCCCTTCAGTCCATTGGATGGAGAGTTAAGCGTCAGTCAGGATCTCACAAGACGCTTGAACATGCAGACCATCCGGACTATGTCTTTGCTTTCCATGATGGCGAGGAGATTGGCCCCAGGATGCTGTCGCGAATCGCCAAGCACACCGGCCTCAAACCAGGTGATCTGTGATGCAGGCGAGAAATCGGCTAACAATGCAATACATCTGAGCCGCCCCCTGATGATCTTTGTTGAGCTTCCTGGTCATTGGCGGCCAGGTGATGGTGAGCGTTATCAGTCATGCCTTGGCCGGCCAACTATACCTCTGATCTGTGGAGTCGGCCGGGATTGAACCAAGACAACCGATTCCTCAGCGGAGCGCCACCTCCCTGGCCCAGTCAGTTCAAGCTCTTCTGGATCAGATTCACTTGCTCGGAGAAGAGCAGTTTCAAGTGCTCCAGGCAGTGCGAAACCTTGCCAGGGAAACCATCATTCCAATGACAGAAGAGGTCAAGTATGGAGGCATTCTTTTCACTTCTGACGTCCAGTTCGGTGGTGTTTTTGCGTACAAGGAACATGTCTCCGTGGAGTTCAGCCTGGGCGCCAACATCAAGGATGAGGACGGGTTCCTGGAAGGCGGTGGCAAGCGGCGCCGTCACCTCAAGCTCAGACATCTTGACGATATAGCGGGTAAGAAGTTGGGGAAGTACCTTCAGATGGCCCTGGAGGCCGCCAGGAGAAAGCCGTAATTTAACCTGCTAAAATTATTTTCTTTCGCAACTGAGAGGACTTTCAGTGGCAGTACACAACATGTCTGCATATCCAATCCATCTGGGTCTTGGTGCAACCGCCGAGGTTGAGCCTCTGTTCACCGGTGGCATGGATTGGTACTCAGAATACATCAACCGCCATAGCGTAGACGGTGCGGAGGGGCGACTCGTAAGCATGCATCAATTCAACGCCTCGTGGGACATGTGGGAGATGCATCCGCACGGGAGCGAAGTTGTTCTTTGCACCTCTGGTGCAATGATCCTCTATCAGGAAGATCCTGATGGCCGTCACTGCTCCATCACACTGAGGCCAGGCCAGTACGCCGTCAACCCACCAGGCACCTGGCACACCGCTGATGTGGAGCACGAAGCAACGGCACTGTTCATCACCCCAGGATTGGGCACTACGCACCGGCCGCGATGAGCACTGTTTGATCCATCCACAACGGCAAGTCGATGCGGAACTCCCCTTACTAAGGTGGACCAGTTTTCGTGTCGCCGCCGGACCAGTTTTCGCTGTCGCCTGACATGGCGTTCACCGGCGCTGATCTTCCAGCTCCAACGATGCGCCTGCACACCTTCCTGGCGGGTGATTCCAAGGCCCGGGAGTGGCTGCTGGGAGTGGTCGATATCGTTGAAACCCTGCTGCCAGCCATGGTGAGGCTCAATGTGGTGACAGCCGAGGAGGTTGACCTGGCGACACTGCGCAAGCGTTTGCTCGACGAGGTGACGGCAAACCGCAGCGTGATCATGGGCCGCTCCGAAATCGGTATCTGGACAACCGTGTGAGGAAACGCCACCCATCAGTGGGGCTGGAACAACGCCCGCCACTGCTGCTCCTGCAGCTCGGCTTCACGAGTGCCCTCGGCGGGGAATTGCGGCAGGAAGTCCTTGTCCCTGGAGGGTTGGTACGGGCCCTGCTTGAGCTCGAACATCACCGCATCGGCGCTGAGGGCCACGAGCGTATGGAACTGACCTTCAGCCAGCTCGATGCCCTGCAACGGCCCGCCGGCATCAAGGCGCAGGGTCTGGGTCACCTGGCCGTGCTGATCCAGCAGCAGCAGGCCGATGGCGCCCTGCAGCACCAGGAAGCACTCGAAGCCGCTGCCGGGTTGCTCCCTCAGGTGCCTGTGCGGGCGCACGTAAGTGCCGGGCTGCAGAGCATTCAGAAACCGCTGCACCAGGTCGGGCAGATGGTGCAGGTTGTGGCTGCGGCGGCGACGCGGCGAAGCCGAGGCCTGCCCGCTCAGCTGATCGAGCAGGGCCTGATCCATCAGCTGCAGGGCAGGCCGCTCAGCTGCTGGCCGTTCAGGATGGGGCAACGGTTCAGGGCATCGGGCGGACGGCGGCATGGGCACAGCATGGGCACAGACCGGCAGTACAACAGCTTTGCCGACTTCTACCCCTTTTATCTGGGCGAACACGCCAACCGCAGCTCCCGGCGCCTGCACTTCCTCGGCGCCAACCTCGCCATCGTGCTGGTGCTGCTGGCCCTGGTGAGTCAGCGCTGGTGGCTGCTGCTGCTAGCCCCGCTGCAGGGCTACCTGCTCGCCTGGGCGGGACAACGGCCTCTTCGAGCGCAACCGCCCCGCCAGCTTCCGCTATCCCCTGTTCAGCCTGCGCGGCGACTGGTGCCTGTGGTGGGAGATTCTCAGAGGCCGCATCGAGCTCTGAGCTTCAGAGCCCCGTGGGCCGCACCCGCAGCAGGCGGCCCTGCTCCTCATCGGTGAGCACATAGAGCGCTCCATCGGGCCCCTGGCGCACATCCCGCACCCGGGCGCCGATCGGAATCACGGATTCGGCGATTACGGCACCGTCGGCATCGAGCTGCAGGCGCTGCACCCCGCCGGCCACCAGACCACCGGCGAACAGGTTGCCGCGCCATGGCGGCACCGCCTCGCCCGGGAGCAGCGCCAGGCCGGAGGGGGCGATCGTGTCCATCCACACCCGGCTGGGGTCCACGAAACCCGGCGCGCTGCTGGTAGGCGCCACGGAGTCGCCGCTGCTGTATTCGAGGCTGTGGGAAACCACCGGCCAGCCGTGGTTGGCGCCGGGCCTGATCAGGTTGAGTTCGTCGCCGCCCCGGGAGCCGTGCTCCGTGGCCCACACCCGCCGATGCACCGGGTCGTAGGCCAGGCCCTGGATGTTGCGGTGGCCCAGGCTCCACACCGCTGGGTCAGTCCCCGCCTGGCCCACGAAGGGGTTGTCGGAGGGAATGGAGCCGTCGTCCTGGATGCGGATCAGCTTGCCCAGGTGGCTGGCCGGGTTCTGGGCCTGGAGCCGGATCCAGGCCCCATCGAGGCTCACGGGCGGGTTGCCCCCATCGCCGATCGACACCAGCAGCGTGTCATCCGGCAGCCACAGCAGCCGCGAGCCGAAGTGCTGGCCGCCGCTCTTGTCACGGTTCACCGTGAAGATCACCTGCCAGTCACTCAGGGCCCGGCCATCGAAGCGGGCCCGGGCCACTCGGGTGCCGTTGGCCTCCCGGCTGCCATGGGCGTAGCTGAAATACACCCAGCGGTTCTGCGCAAAGCGCGGGTGCAGGGCGATGTCGAGCAGGCCCCCTTGGCTGGAGGCGAACAGCTGGTTGGCGGCCACATCGGCCACGGGCGCCACGCCGTGCACCGGCTCGGGATCCAGCACACCGGCGCGGACGACCCGGAGCCGGCCGGGGCGCTCGGTGATCAGCAGGTCGCCATTGGGAAGCCAGGCCACGCCCCAGGGTCGGTTCAACCCCTCCACCACAGGCTCCAGCGCCACAGCCTCCACGGGCAGCCGGGCCGGATCCGGGCTCAGCAGCGCCGCTGCGCCACCGGCCTGGCCATCGCCCGGCTGGGCGACGCAGCGGGGCAGACCCGCTATCGCCAAGGCCCCGATGGCGAGGGACATCGCCAGCGGGGCCAGAGGCCGGTCACGAGGGGGAAACCAGGGCAGGGAGGGCGCCAAGGGASTGGGGCTTGCGGCCCCCAGTCTGCTGGCTTCAGCCGAGGGCCTTGGCCTTGGCCACCACGTTGTCCACCGTGAAGCCGAACTGCTCCATGCAC
>NZ_JADEWP010000185.1:0-5031 GCF_015207535.1 Cyanobium sp. LEGE 06143
TGCCGCACAGCGTCGGCGTCACGCAGGGGCTGGGAGGGGTCCTGGCGCAGCTTCAGGGCCAGCAACTCCCGCTCGATCTCGTCCTCGCGGGAGGCCCCTGAGCAGGTGGACGGGGGCGGCGCCTGCTGGGAAGCAGCAGGTGCGGGCGATGGGCTGGCGGGGATCTGGCCCGTGGCCACCAGCAGCTGCCGCGCCAGGGGGTCCAGCCAGTGCCTGCTGKCCATGGGTGGATGCCATCTGCTGTCGTCAGCCCGAACCTAGCGGCTGGATCAGGGGTCAGGCCAGTCGATCAGGTCCCAGCAGAGGCCGAGCACGGCGGCATGGGCCCGGTCCCGGGCCGGCAGCTTGCGCAGCACGTTGTGCAGATGGGTCTTCACGGTGTCGACGCTGAGGAAGAGGCTGCGGGCGATCTCGGCGTTGCTGGTGCCCCGGGCCACCAGGGAGAGCACCTCCAGTTCCCGCGGGGAGAGCAGCTCAAGCGGCCCCTCGCCGGGTGCCCAGCCCTGGATCAGGGCGCGCAAGGTGCGATCGAGGTAGATGCCGCCACCGGCGATCGTGGACAGGGCGGCCAGCCCGGCTCCCTGGCCGAAGCGGGACTCGGGCACCAGCCCCTCGCAGCCAGCCGCCATGGCCTGGCGCAGCTGTCGCCTCCGCTGCTGCCGCCCCACCACCACCAGCACGGCCAGGTCTGGCCAGCGAGCCTTCACGGCCAGCAGCAGGTCGATGCCGCTGCCCTGCTCGAGCTGATCGCTCACCACCAGCAGGGAGGGGGCAAGCCGCTCCACCAGGGCCAGGCCCTCCGCTGCCGTCGTGGCGGCTCCCACCACGGCCCTGGAGGCCATCGACCCCGCCACCCACACGCTCAGGATCACCCGGTTGCCTAGGCAGAGCACCACCCTGCTGTCCTTCAGCAGCGCCGCTGCCTGCCGCCCCCGCTCGCGGATGGCGTCGAGATTGGGGGTGTAGTCCACGGGGCGCGAACTCAGGTCAGGGCCGCCTGAGGCCCCATCCTGGCTGCGGTCAGCCGGGTTGTCTGCAGGGTTGGTCCTGGCGGCGCAGGATGCGGCGATTACGCCAATCCACACTCCCCAGGGCCCTGCCTTCCTGCTCACAATTGAAGGCACGCAGATCCGTGGAGCCGGGCAGCCAATGGCCTTCTTCGATTCCGAGATCGTCCAGGACGAGGCCAAGCGGCTGTTTCTCGACTACCAGCAACTAATGCAGATCGGTGGCGACTACGGCAAGTTCGATCGCGAAGGCAAGAAGCTCTACAKCGAGCAGATGGAGGCGATGATGGATCGCTACCGGGTGTTCATGAAGCGGTTCGAGCTCTCGGAGGACTTCCAGGCCAAGCTCACGGTGGAGCAGCTCCGCACCCAGCTGGGCCAGTTCGGTCTCACGCCGGAAGCGATGTTTGAGCAGATGCACCACACCCTGGAGCGGATGAAGGGCCAGCTCGAAGCCCAGACCTGACCAGCCATGGCCTCCGCTTCCAGTTGAGGCAGTGCCGGGGCCCGGGGCCTGCCTACGATCCGCCGCTGAGCGGGGCAGGCCGATGGCTGAGCACACACTGGAGCTTCCGACCTGGTTGGAGCGGGGCCTCGTCGACCTGTTCCCAGCCGTGGCTCCCGCGACGTCGGCGGGAGCGGACCCGGATGCAGACAACTGCCTGGCCCTGCGCCTGCAGGAGGCTGAGCGGGAGGGACGCCCGCTGAGGATCAAGCTGGGCATCGACCCCACGGGCACTGACATCCACCTGGGCCACGCGATCCTGTTCCGCAAGCTGCGGGCCTTCCAGGACGCCGGCCACACGGCGGTGCTGATCCTGGGGGACTTCACGGCCCGGATCGGTGACCCCACCGGCAAGAGCGCAACCCGGGTGCAGCTCAGCGCTGAGGCCGTGGAGGCCAATGCCGCCACTTACCTCAGCCAGCTGGGTCAGGGCCAGCCGGCTGAACGCTCCCTGCTCGATTTCCACACCCCAGGGCGTCTGGAAGTGCGACGCAACGGTGAGTGGCTGGCCGATCTCGACCTCCCCGCCGCGATCGACCTGCTCGCCACCTCCACCGTGGGCCAGATGCTCGCCAAGGACGACTTCTCCAGGCGCTACGGCTCCGGCACGCCGATTTCCCTGCACGAATTCCTCTACCCGCTGTTGCAGGGCTACGACTCCGTGGCCATCCAGGCCGATCTGGAGCTGGGGGGCACCGACCAGAAGTTCAACGTGGCCATGGGGCGCGACCTGCAGCGCCACTTCGGCCAGCGCCCCCAGTTCGGCCTGCTGTTGCCGATCCTTCCGGGCCTCGACGGGGTGCAGAAGATGAGCAAGAGCCTGGGCAACACCGTGGGTCTCGACGAGGACCCGCTGTCGATGTACGCGAAGCTGGAGAAGCTTCCCGATGCCCTCGTGGGGGATTACCTCACGCTGCTCACCGATCTCGATGCTGCTGCCCTGGGCGCCGGCGGCCGAGAGCGCCAGCAGGCCATGGCCCTGGCGATCACGGCCCAGCGCCATGGTCTGGCGGCCGCTGAGCAGGCCCAGCGGGATGCCGCTGCGCTGGTGGCCGGGGCCGAGGCGGCTCAGGTGCCAGAGGCCTCCCTGGCAGCCGTGAGCTTCCCGGCGACGGCCTTCTACCTGCTGCGGGCTCTTGGCCTCTGTGCCAGCAGCAGCGAGGCCCGTCGCCAGATCCAGGGCGGTGGCGTGCGGCTCGATGGCGAGAAGCTCACCGACCCCAACCAGACCTTCGCCGCGCCCGACGACCTGGCCGGCAGGGTGCTGCAGCTCGGCAGAAAGACCTTCCGGCGCCTGGTGCCGGGCTGAGCCGCTCTGGATCAGGACGCCCTGGCCCGAGCCCGGTGCTGCGACCCACCTAGGGTGCGGGTCAGCCTCCGCCACTGCCGGTGAGCGTCGATCCCACCCTGGCCGTTGCTTCCTGGGACGCGGCCCCGCCGAGCCCGGCCACGGGCCACCAGGAACCTGCCGAGCAGATCATCGTGGCCCTCGATGGCCTCCAGGCCGGGGAGGCCCTGGCCCTGGCCATCGCCATCCCCGGCCTGCGCTGGGTGAAGGTGGGTCTGGAGCTGTTCGTGTCGGCCGGTCCGGAGGTGGTCCGTCGCCTGCGGGACGAGGGCCTGTCGGTGTTTCTCGATCTGAAACTGCACGACATCCCGGCCACCATGGCCGGGGCCTGTCGCAGCGCGGCGGCCCTGGGGGCGCAGCTGATCACGGTGCATGCCTGCGCCGGGGCCGAGGCCCTCGCCGCTGCCCAGGCCGGCGCCGCCGAGGGAGCGGAGCGGGCCGGCCTGGGTGCTCCCTCCCTGCTGGCCGTGACCGTGCTCACCAGCTGGGAGGCGCAGCGCTTCCGCACCGAGCTGGCCATCGAGACCCCCCTGGAGCCCTACGTCCTGCACCTGGCCCGGCTCGCCGCCGCTGCTGGCATCGCCGGTGCCGTGTGCTCTCCCCTGGAGGTGTCGGCCCTGCGGCAGGCCCATCCCCGGCCCTTTCATCTGGTGACCCCGGGCATCCGGCCTGCAGGCTCTCCCGCCGGCGACCAGCGGCGGGTGCTGACGCCGGCTGAGGCCTTGGCCGCCGGGGCCAGCCAGCTGGTGATCGGCCGGCCCATCACCACGGCGTCTGATCCGGCGGCGGCCTTCGCCGCCTGTTGCGCTGAGCTGTCCTGAGTCGAGGCCTGTCTCATGCCCCGTCTGCACGTCGGGGGGGTCCAGCCCCCGCTCCGCTTCATCCCGCCGATGCGCCGGCCCTGGGTGCGGCTGCTGCTGCGCGGTCTGCTGCCCCTGCTGCACCGCTGCCAGGGGGTGTGGCGCATCGAGGTGGCCGGCGGCGACGACCTCGCCMGGCTGTTCCAGGCCCACCAGCGTGGTGAGTTGCGGCTGCTGCTGGCCTTCCGCCACCCGAGCACCCGCGACCCCCTGGTGCTGGCCTKGCTGTTCTGGTGTGCCCTGCCGCGCCTGGCCCGCCGCCAGGGCCTGCGCCTGCATCGGCCCTGCCATGCCCAGTTCCTCTACGACCGGGGCGTTCCGCTCTGGGCCGGTGCCGCGGTGGGCTGGCTGCTGAGCCGGCTGGGGGGCATCCCGATCCAGCGGGGCAAGCTCGATCGCCAGGCTCTTCGCCTCGCCCGGGATGTGGCGGCCCTGGGCCCCTTCCCCCTGGCCCTCGCCCCGGAGGGGGCCACCAACGAACACGGGGATCTGATCGCTCCCCTGGAGCCGGGGCTGGCCCAGATCGCCTTCTGGACCTGTGACGACCTGGCGGCGGCGGGGCGCGACGAGCGGGTGCTGATCGTGCCCATCGGTGTGCGCTACGAGCTGCTGCGGCCCAGCTGGCCGCGCATCGACGAGCTGCTGCTGCTGCTGGAGCGGCAGCTGGGGGTGGCTGCCCCCGCCGCGGGCGATCCGGCCTTCCCGTCGCCCCAGGCGCGGCGCTATGGGCGGCTGCAGGCGGTGTCCACGGCCCTGCTGGGGGCCATGGAGGTGTTCTACCGGCAGGCCCATGGGCTGGGGTTCGATGCCACGGCCCCCTTCGTCGATCGCCTGGCGCGGCTGCGGGAGGCCATGCTCGGCTTGGCTGAGGCCCGCTTCGGGCTCAGGCCCCAGGGCACGCTGCAGGAGCGTTGCCGCCGCATCGAGCAGGCCGGTTGGGAGCGGATCTACCGCAGCGATGGCCAGCAGCTCTCACCGGTGGCCCTGGGCCTGGCCGACTGGACCGCCGCCGAGGCCAGTCTCTGCTTGGAGCACATGCACCTGGTGGAGCCGTTTGCGGCCATCAGCGGTCACTACGTGGCCGAGGCACCCACGCCGGATCGCTACGCCGAGGTGCTGCAGATCCTCTGGCGGGCCGTGGCCTGGATCGAAGGCCGCCCGGGGGCCTCGCCGCCGTCCCTGGGCCGCAGCCGGGCACGGCTGCAGGTGCAGGCCCCGATCGAGGTCACGGAGCGCTATGCGGCCTATCGCCGCGATCGCCGCCGATCGGTTGAGGCCCTCACCGCCCAGGTGCGGCAGGGACTCGAAGCC
>NZ_JADEWP010000186.1:0-4977 GCF_015207535.1 Cyanobium sp. LEGE 06143
CCACATCCCCCATGCCCCCCACCTTGACCAGCGGGGCGCATTCAGCAGCTGCAAACAGAACCCGCATGCAGATCGGCCCAGGGAGGGCGCAACTTTAGGGGGGGTCCCGTCAGGGCAGCACGGTGACGGGGGTGCCCAGGCTGACCAGCTCGTAGAGCTCCCTGGCATGCTCATCGAGCAGCCGCACACAGCCGTGGGAGACGGCCTGGCCGACACTGTCGCGGTTGGGGGTGCCGTGGAAGCCGGAGCTCACGCAGCCCTCCACCACCAGGTACTCGCGGCCATTGAAGCCGCTGCGGCCCAGGCAGTCGCGGTGAAAGCCGATCCAACGGCTGCCCAGGGGATTGGCGGGCCCAGGCGGCACCCGCTGGCCTGTGGCGGGATGCTCCCAGATCGGATCCTTCACCAGCTCGATCACCTCAAAGCGGCCCACCGGCGTCTCCCAGCCGGGGCGGCCCACCGCCACGGGGAAGCGGCGCACTTCCCGACCACCGGCCATCACCCGCACATGGCGCCGGCGCCGATCGAGCACCAGCTCCCGTTGCGGCCCGGAGTCCTCAGATACCGCCTGGGCGGCCTGCTGAGCGGCCATGCCCCCTGCCGGCTGCAGGGAGGCCAGCAGAGCGCCGACAAGGGCAGACAGGGCCAGACGGCGCAAGGGCCTGGGCAGGCGACTTGAACTCACGGTAGCCAGGCGGAGCCGGAGAAGTCCGGCGGGCGCTTCTCCAGGAAGGCATCACGCCCCTCCTGGGCCTCGGCGGTTCGGTAGAAGAGGTGGGTGGCCTGACCGGCCAGCTCCTGGAGCCCGGCCATGCCGTCGGTTTCGGCATTGAAGGCGGCCTTGAGACAGCGGATGGCGGTGGGGCTGTGCTGCAGCACCTCCCGGGCCCAGGCCAGCCCCTCAGCCTCCAGCTGCTCCAACGGCACCACCGCATTCACCAGCCCCATGGCCAGGGCCTGCTCGGCGCCGTACTGGCGGCACAGGAACCAGATCTCGCGGGCCTTGCGCTGGCCCACCACCCGGGCGAGGTAGGAGGCCCCGAAACCGCCGTCAAAGCTGCCCACCCGCGGGCCGGTCTGGCCGAAGCGGGCGTTCTCGGCGGCGATCGAGAGGTCGCAGAGCAGGTGCAGCACCTGGCCGCCGCCGATGGCATAGCCCGCCACCAGGGCGATCACCACCTTCGGCAGGCTGCGGATCAGCCGCTGCAGGTCGAGCACGTTGAGCCGGGGCAGGCCCTGCTCATCCACGTAACCGCCATCACCGCGCACGCTCTGGTCGCCGCCGGCGCAGAAGGCCCAGCCCCCATCGGCCGCAGGGCCGGCGCCGGTGAACAGCACCACGCCGATGCGGGGGTTGTCGCGCACCCTGGCAAAGGCATCGCAGAGCTCCTGCACGGTGAGGGGCCGGAAGGCATTGCGCTTGTGGGGCCGGTCGATGCTGATGCGGGCGATGCCCTCGTCGCAGAGCTCAAAGCGGATGTCCTGGTAGCGACCGGCCTCTTGCCAGCTCACGGGAACGGCGGTCATGGGGGCGGGGCCGGGACGCTGGCCATTCTGCGCAGGGCCTGCCGCGCGGCGGCGTCGCGGCGGCGGTCGCTGCAGAGCCGCAGCAGGGCCAGCGGTTGCTCCAGGGCCCAGCTCAAGGCCAGGGGCAGCTCGGCGGCGGCGGCCACCTCCCGGCCGGGCACGCCGTGGGCTGCGGCCAGGGCGAGGGGGTCCACGGCCTGGGGCATGGCGAACAACCGCTCGAAATCCAGGGGCGCCGGTTGCTGCGGACGGATCGCCAGCTGCTCGAAGATGCCGCCGCCGCCGTTGTCGATCAGCACCACCGTGAGCCGCCCGCCCAGCTGGCGCCGCCACAGCCAGCCGTTGCTGTCGTGCAGCAGGGCCAGATCGCCGCAGAGCAGCACCGCCGCGCCAACGGCCTCCGCCACGCCGCAGGCCAGCGACAGGGTGCCGTCGATGCCGGAGGCGCCGCGGAAGGCATACACCTCCCGGAAGGGAGCGGCGGCGGCGGCAAAGCTGTCCCAATCGCGCACGGGCGAGCTGTTGGCGATCACCAGCGGCAGGGAGGGCGGCAACAGCCGGCTCAGCTGGCGCGCCAGGGCCGGCTCGCCCCAGGCCGGTGCGGCCAGGGCCGTGTCGAGCCTGGCCTGCAGCTGCCGCTCCAGGACGTGCCAGCGGCGGGCAAGGGCCAAGCTGGCGGACCCCGGTGCTCCGACGCACGCCTCAGGGGGCAGCTGGGCGATCCAGGCGGCCAGCCCTGCCGGCCACTGGCCCGAGGCCGTGCCGAGCGGATCGAGGTGGCGCGGCTCGCCTTCGGTGATCAGCAACTGCCGGCCGCCACAGCAACGCAGCAGCTGCTGCAGCCGCCGACTCGCCGGCAGGGGACCGAGCCGCAGCACCTGGGGGGCCAGCAGGGCGGCAGGCACGGGGTCTGGCAGCAGATCCGCCACCGTCACCAGCTCCAGGCCCGGCCAACCCCGCAAGCCGCTGAGGCCATCGGCCAGCACGGGCCAGCCGCTGCGCCGCTGCCAGGCCGCCACGGCCTCGCGGTAGGCCGGGCCGTGCTGGGGCAGACCCCGCCAGGGGCCGGCCACCACCAGCCCGGGCTGGTCGGGATCCAGACCACCGCTGCCGATCGCTGGAACGCCCAGGGGCCGGGTCCAGGTCTGGTTCCCGGCCCCGGCTGAGCCAGGCTCGGGCCCGGCGCCCGTGTCCCGAGCCCGCTGCGCCGCCTCAAGCCGGGTCGCCAAGGCCCTGGTGCTCTCCAGGGCTGGCCCATCCCCGTGCAGGGGTTCCTCGATGGGCAGGTTCAGATGCACCGGCCCGGGAGGCCTCCCCGGGCAGACCGTCGTGGCGGCCAGCGCCTGGGTCGCCAGCTGCTCGAGCTCCCCGGCCGCCATCGCCGCCAGCCCCTCGGCGTGCCCCTGCAGCAGCAGGCGCACGCTGGCCATCAGAAACTGCTCCTGGTTCACGGCCTGGTTGGCACCACAGCCCTTGAGGCGCTGCGGACGGTCGGCGCTGATCAGCAGCAGCGGGATCGCGCCGAGATCGGCCTCCACACAGGCGGGCAGCAGGTTGGCCACCGCCGTGCCGGAGGTGGTGATCACGGCGGCGGCGTGCCCCGAGGCGCGGCCATGGCCCAGGGCGAAAAAGGCCGCCGAGCGCTCATCCAGCGCGGTGCGCAGCCGCAGGCTCTGACCCTCCAGCAGACCGGCGGCCACCGCGAGCGGGCCGGAGCGGCTGCCGGGGCAGACCACCACCAGCTCCAGCCCAGCCGCCATCAGCGCCTGCAGCAGGCGAACGGAGGCCTCCAGATTGCGGCGAGCCAGGTCCACGCTCTCAGGAGCAGGATGGGTGCACCATCCTTGCCACCGGCTTGTCCCCCTCCCCATCTGAACCCGAAGCCAGCCTGGCGCAGGCCACGACGCAGCAGAGGCTGCGCCGCCAGCTGCTGCCTCTGCTGCTCTGGGTCGCCGTGGCCTTGCTGCTGCGCTGGGCCGTGGTGGAGCCGCGCTGGATTCCCTCCGGTTCGATGCTGCCCACCCTGGAGCTAGGCGACAGGGTGCTGGTGGAGAAGGTGCGAACCCGCCTGCACCGGCCCCTACCCGTGGGTTCCGTGGTGGTGTTCCACCCCCCCGCCGTGCTGGTGGCGGCGGGCTATGCCCCGGAGGCCGCCCTGATCAAACGGGTCGTGGCCAGGGCTGGGGATCAGGTGGAGGTGCGTCAGGGCAGGCTCTGGCGCAACGGCGAGGCCGTTCAGACCGACTGGGCCGCCGAACCGATGGACTACAGCTTCGGACCCGTGCTGGTGCCGCCCCAGCAACTGCTGGTGCTGGGGGACAACCGCAACGCCAGCCTCGATTCCCACCTCTGGGGCCCCCTGCCGGAGGACCAGCTGGTCGGGGCGGCGGTGTGGCGCTACTGGCCCCTGCAGCGCTTCGGTGCGATTCGGTTTTCCCGAACAGCCGATGATCTCGGCTTGTCACAAGGACTGGGTTAAGGTTCCGTGGTGATGCGGAGCACACCGGAAGATGTTCAACCCGGAGTTCCTGACCACGGACAATGAAGCCATCAGTGGCAATTCGCTGATCCAGTACCTCCAGGAACAGTCTCCGGATGTGTTGCAGCGGGTGGCGCGCTCGGCCAGCGGCGACATCCAGGACATCATTCGCCACAACGTGCAGGGTCTGCTCGGCATGCTGCCGGGCGAGCACTTCGAGGTGAAGATCCAGACCAACCGCGACAACCTGGCCGGCCTGCTGGCCTCGGCCATGATGACCGGCTATTTCCTGCGCCAGATGGAGCAGCGCATGGAGCTGGACTCCAGCCTGCTCTCCAGCGATGGCGACGATTCCGACTCCTGCGACGCCGACCCCGGCGAACTGAGGCTCTGAAGCAGGGACCCGAGGGGGCCAACGGGTCCTCAGCAGCCCGGTTGCTCGGGAACCACGCCCCAGCGCAGCAGGGCCGCATCGACGCTGGCCAAAAACGTCCAGCTGGATTCAGCCGGAGCCCAGGGACGGGCCTCCAGGGCCGTGGCCAGCGCCTCGAGGCCGGCGCCGTCACAGGGCACGGGTGCCTCGTAGTGGGCCGGGATCAACTGGCGCACCCCCTCCAGGGCGGCCAGGCGGCGGATCCAGGCCAGCAGCGCCGGCCGGCAGCGCGGAAACACCAGCCGCTCCAGCACCGGAGCCACCCGCAGCTGCAGGCCACCGGAGGGCACCAGGGAGGCAAACTCCTCCTGCCAGCCCGGCAGCCACTGAAAGGGATACAGCCCGAAGTAGGCCTTTGACCGCCGCAGCCCCGGTGCCATGGCATAGCGCAGCTGCTCCAGCAGGCCAGGCACCTGGAGCCGCTCGGGCCTGAGGTAGGAGGCAAACAGCACCAGCCGCTGCCAGCCCCGCTGGCGCCGCTCGGCGCTGTCGTGCAGGGGCTCATCGCCGCGGTCGCGAGCATGGAACAGCAGGGGGG
>NZ_JADEWP010000095.1:0-9312 GCF_015207535.1 Cyanobium sp. LEGE 06143
GGCCGCAGCTGCCCCCCCAGCCCCAGCTCGCCCACCAGCACCGTGCCCGGCGGCAGCACCAGATCGCGGTAGCTGGCCACCACCGCCGCCGCCACGCCCAGATCCGCGGCGGGCTCCTCCACCTCCAGCCCTCCGGCCACGGCCAGGTAGCAGTCGAAGCGCGACAGCGGCAGGCCCAGATGCTTCTCCAGCACCGCCAGGATCTGGTGCAGGCGGTTCACGGCGATGCCCGTGGCACTGCGGCGGGGACTGGCGTAGCTGGTGCCGCTCACCAGCGCCTGCAGCTCCACCAGCAGGGGCCTGGTGCCCTCACAGGCCACGATCGTGGCGCTGCCACTGCTGGGCTCCGCCCCCCCCAGGAACAGCTCACTGGGATTGCTCACCTCCGCCAGCCCCTGATCGCGCATCTCGAACACGCCGAGCTCGTGGGTGGCCCCAAAGCGGTTCTTCACGGCCCGCAGCAGCCGATGGCTGGCGAAGCGGTCGCCCTCGAAGGTGAGCACCGCATCCACCAGGTGCTCGAGCACCTTGGGGCCGGCCAGCATGCCCTCCTTGGTCACGTGGCCCACCAGCAGCACGGCCGTGTCCTGGCGCTTGGCGATGCGGGCCAGGGCAGCGGCGCACTCGCGCACCTGGGCCACCGAACCCGGAGCACTGGCGAGCTGGGCGTCGTGCAGGGCCTGGATGCTGTCGATGATCGCCACGGCAGGACGCAGGGCCTCCAGCTCCTGCAGCACCAGTTCGAGATCGGTCTCGGCGAGCAGCTGCACATCGGCCTCAGCGGCCTGCTCGGCCATCGCCAGGCGGCGCCAGCGCAGCTTCACCTGCTGGGCCGACTCCTCAGCGCTCACATAGAGCACTGAGGCCTGCTCGGCCATCGCGCGGGCGCTCTGCAGCAGCAGCGTGCTCTTGCCGATGCCGGGATCCCCGCCCAGCAGCACCAGGGAGCCCGGCACCAGGCCGCCGCCCAGCACCCGGTCCAGCTCGCCATAGCCGCTGGCCAGCCGCTGCAGCGGCTGATCGCCGGCGGCCTGAATCGACTGGGACCGCCACGGGCGTACCGCGGAGGCGGCCCCGGGGGCAGCGGGGGTGGCCCTCAGGCGGCGGTTGTCGCTGGAGCCGGCCTGCTCCACCAGGGTGTTCCAGCTGCCACAGGCGTTGCAGCGCCCGAAGAACTGGCGCGACTGGGCCCCACAGCTGCTGCAGACGTAGATGGAGAGGGGCTTGGCCACGGGCTGGCGGGCGGGGACTATGAAGAAAGGTGGCTTTGCATGAAATAAGAGCCCCTCTGGCCTTTTCAGTAGGGCGATCTGATGTACAGGCCGAACGGAGGAGATGACGGCGTCACCCACCAGTCCAGTTCGAGAGAAAGAGACGATCCTGGTCGTCGATGACGAGGCCAGTATCCGCCGGATCCTCGAGACCCGGCTGTCGATGATCGGCTACGAGGTAGTGACCGCCGCCGACGGGCTGGAGGCCCTGGAGCGCTTCCGGGAGCAGCCCCCCGACCTGGTGGTGCTCGACGTGATGATGCCTCGGCTGGATGGCTACGGGGTGTGCCAGGAGCTGCGCAAGGAATCCGACGTGCCGATCGTGATGCTCACCGCCCTCGGCGACGTGGCCGACCGGATCACAGGCCTGGAACTGGGCGCCGACGACTACGTGGTGAAGCCCTTCAGCCCCAAGGAGCTGGAGGCCCGCATCCGCTGCGTGCTGCGCCGGGTGGAGAAGGAACAGGTGGCCGGCATCCCCAACTCGGGGGTGATCGGCGTGGGCGACCTGCGCATCGACACCAACAAGCGCCAGGTGTACCGCGGCGATGAACGGATCCGCCTCACCGGCATGGAGTTCAGCCTGCTGGAACTGCTGGTGAGCCGCAGCGGCGAGCCCTTCAGCCGCGGCGAGATTCTCAAGGAGGTATGGGGTTACACCCCTGAGCGTCACGTGGACACCAGGGTGGTGGATGTCCACATCTCCCGGCTGCGCTCCAAACTGGAGGATGATCCGGCCAACCCCGAGCTGATCCTCACGGCGCGGGGCACCGGCTACCTGTTCCAACGCATCGTCGATCCCGTTGCCTCCGAAGGAGCCTGAAAAGCGCACCAAACAGCGGCGGGCGATCCGCCGCCTGGTGATCTGGTATCGCCGCAATGCCGCTGTGACCTCCCTGGTCGGCACCGCCAGCACCGCCGCCAGCACGGCAGTGTCAGGGGCGGGCAGCGTGGCCGGCGTGGCCAGCAGTGCCGCCAACACCGTGCTGCAACCGCTGGTGGTGGACCCGTTGCGGCGCCTGCAACGGGGCCTGGGCGGGCCCGATGAGGACGTGCCCATCAACGATGCCGACCGGCTCTGGGTGGCCGTGGACGGCATGGGCGGCGACCACGCCCCGGGGCCGATCCTGGAGGGCTGCCTGCAGGCCGTGGAGCGCCTGCCGCTGCGCGTTCGCTTCGTGGCAGAAACCGCCCTGCTGCACGCGGCTGCAGCCGAGCTCGGACTGCACGACCGCCTCCAGGAGGCCATCAGCGCCGGGCTGATCGAGCTGGTGCCCAGTGGCCCCTCGGTGGGCATGCACGAGGAGGCCACCGTGGTGCGCCGCAAGCGCGATGCCAGCATCAACATGGCCATGGACCTGGTGAAGCAGGGCCAGGCCACAGCGGTCTACTCGGCCGGCAACTCGGGCGCCGTGATGGCCGCCGCGATCTTTCGGCTGGGCCGGCTCAAGGGCATCGACAGGCCCGCCATCGGCGCCCTGTTCCCCACCAAGGACCCCGAGCAGCAGGTGCTGGTGCTGGATGTGGGCGCCAACATGGACTGCAAACCCGAGTGGCTCCTGCAGTTCGCCCTGCTCGGCAACATCTACAGCCGGGACGTGCTGCAGGTGGCCCATCCGCGCATCGGCCTGGTGAACATCGGCGAGGAGTCGTGCAAGGGCAATGAGCTCTGTCTGCGCAGCCACGGGCTGCTGAGTTCCGAACCCCGCTTCCGCTTTGCCGGCAACTGCGAAGGCCGCGACATTCTCTCCGGCGCCTTCGATGTGGTGGTGTGCGATGGCTTCACCGGCAACGTGCTGCTCAAGTTTCTGGAGAGCGTCGGCAGCGTGCTGCTGGACGTGATCAAGGTGGAGCTGCCCCGAGGGCGCCGCGGCAAGGTGGGCTCGGCCTTCCTGATCAACAACCTGCGCCGCATCAAGAAGCGCCTCGACCACGCCGAACACGGCGGCGCTCTGCTGCTCGGCGTGGACGGCGTGTGCGTGATCGGCCATGGCAGCAGCAAGGCCCTCTCGGTGCTGAGTGCCCTGCGGCTGGCCCACTCGGCCGCCAACCACGGCGTGATGGAGAATCTGCACGCCCTCAGCCAGGAAAGCGGCGCTGTGGCCTGTGGTTGACTGAGCCCACTTGTGGGTCGCCCGCCCTTGGCTCTCGGCGTTTCGCTCTCCCAGGCAGAAACCCAGGGCAGGGCCGCCACCGGCATGGCCCTGGTGGGCTGCGGCAGTGGGGTTCCCAGTGCCAGCGTCAGCAACGAGGATCTGAGCCGGCGCGTCGACACCAGCGATGGTTGGATCCGCTCCCGCACCGGCATCGGAGCCCGCCGGGTGGCGGGACCAGGCGAGCCGCTCACAGCCCTGGCGACCCAGGCCGCCGCGGCCGCCCTGGCCCATGCCGGCTGGCGGGCTGAGGATCTCGATCTGATCCTGCTGGCCACCTCCAGCCCCGACGACCTGTTCGGCACGGCCCCCCTGGTGCAGGGGCAACTGGGCGCGGTGAACGCGGTGGCTTTCGATCTGACGGCGGCCTGCAGCGGCTTTCTGTTCGCCCTGATCACGGCGGGGCAGTACATCGCCGCCGGGTCCGTGCGCCGGGCCCTGGTGATCGGCGCCGACCAGCTGAGTCGCTGGGTGGACTGGGACGATCGGGGCACCTGCGTGCTGTTCGGCGACGGCGCCGGCGCGGTGGCTGTGGAAGCCTGTGCGCCTGAAGCCACGGGGCTGCTGGGCTTCCGGATGCGCTCCGACGGCTCCCGCAACGCCTGCCTCACCCTGGCCCAGACCGACGAGCAACAGCCCCTGCTGGACGGGCTCACCAGCCAGCGGGGCGGGTTCGCCGCCATCCAGATGAACGGCCAGGAGGTCTACAAGTTCGCCGTGCGGGAAGTGCCCGCGATCCTCGCCGAGCTGCTGGAGAGCACGGGTACGGCGCCGGCCGAGCTGGACTGGCTGCTGCTGCACCAGGCCAACCAGCGCATCCTCGATGCCGTGGCGGAGCGCTTCGCCGTGCCGCGGGAGCGGGTGCTGAGCAATCTCGCCGCCTATGGCAACACCTCGGCCGCCACCATCCCGCTGATGCTGGATGAAGCGGTGCGCGATGGCAGGGTGCAACCGGGCCAGCTGCTGGGCAGCAGTGGCTTCGGAGCGGGCCTGAGCTGGGGAGCCGCCCTGCTGCGCTGGTCTGGTCCCCGGGCCGCCACCAGCCCGGAGGCCTGAGGCTGTCGGTGGGGTCTGGCCGTAGCCTCTGGCGTTGTGAGCAGGGGCAGCGGGATGGGAATTGCCTGGGTGTTTCCCGGCCAGGGTTCGCAGAAGCTGGGCATGGCCGCAGGCCTGCTGGAGCTGCCCGGGGCGCGGCAGCGTTTCGACCAGGCCTCGGCGCTGCTGGGCCGCGACCTGCTGGCCATCTGCGCCGGTGAGGCCGAGGGCGAGCTCAGCGACCTCAACGACACGCGCAACACCCAGCCGGCCCTGTTCGTGGTGGAGAGCCTGCTGGTGGATGGCCTGCGGGCCCAGGGCCGGCAGGCCGATCTGGTGGCAGGGCACAGCCTCGGTGAGCTGGTGGCGCTCTACGCCGCCGGGGTGTTCGACGTGACCACCGGCCTGGAGCTGATGCGCAGCCGCAGCAGCCTGATGGCCGCAGGCGGCGGTGGGGCCATGACGGCGGTGATGGGATTCGAGCGCGCGCTGCTGGAGGAGCTGGTGGCCGCCAACCCGGAGGTGGTGATCGCCAACGACAACAGCAGCGCCCAGGTGGTGCTGTCGGGAACGCCCGAGGCCGTGGCGCAGGTGAGCGAGGCGCTGCACTGCCGGCGCGCCGTGCCCCTGGCGGTGAGCGGAGCCTTCCACTCACCGTTCATGGCGGAGGCCGCCGAGGCCTTTGCCCGCCAGCTCGAGAACGTGCCCTTCGCCGATGCCAGCGTGCCCGTGCTCAGCAACACGGACCCCACCCCTGAAACCCGCGCTGAAGCGCTCAAAGCCAGGCTGGGGCAGCAGATGACCACGGGCGTGCGCTGGCGCGAGACCATGGCCCAGTGTGAGGCGGCCGGCATCACCACGGCCGTGGAGATCGGCCCAGGGGCGGTGCTCAGTGGCCTGCTGAAGCGCAGCTGCCCCGGCATCAGCACCGCCCAGATCGCCGGCCCTGCCGACCTGGGTCTGTGAGCCGCTCCGGACTGCGCCCGGGCAGCCGGTCGGTCAACGCCGTGAAGCGGGTGCTGCGACGCCGCAAGCGCAGCGAACCACCGGCCCTGATCCGCACCCCCAGACCCAGCCTGGTGTATCGGCTGATCAGCTATCTGCTGGTGTTTCCGATCTACCGCCTGCTGTTCCGGGGGCGCACCGCGGGCAACGGCCATGTGCCCAACGAGGGGGCTCTGGTGGTGGTGGCCAACCACGGCTCCCACCTCGATCCGCCCCTGCTGGGCCATGCCCTCGGCCGGCCCGTGGCCTTCATGGCCAAGGCCGAGCTGTTCCAGGTGCCACTGCTGGGGCCGATCATCCGGGCCTGCGGGGCCTATCCCGTGGCCCGGGGCGCCAGCGACCGCGAGGCGATCCGCACCGCCACCGACCGCCTTGAGGAGGGCTGGGCCACCGGCGTGTTTCTCGATGGCACCCGCCAGAGCGACGGCCGGGTCAACACCCCCCTGGCGGGGGCTGCCCTGCTGGCCGCCCGCAGCGGCGCAGCCCTGCTGCCGGTGGCGATCCTCAACAGCCACCGCGCCCTGGGCCCTGGCGGCTCCGGCATCCGGCTGGTGCCGATCCACATCCGCATCGGCACGCCGATTCCCCCGCCCGGCTCCCGCCGCCGGCCCGATCTGGACGCCGCCACCCTCGCCTGCCAGGAGCAGATCAATGCCCTGCTCGACCAGGGGCTGATCGGCCGGAACCGCCTCAGCGGAGCTCCAGACTCAGCCGCTCTGCCGCCCAGCTCCTGAGATCGCGGCCGCTGATCACCCACAGCGCCGCCCGCAGGCCATCACCCCAGATCTTCTGGCGGCTCTCGGGGCTGCAGAGTTCGGCGCAGTCCACCGGTTCAGGCGTGAGGTGGATGCCTCTGCTGCCGGCCACGATGCGGCCCACGAGCAGAGCGCGATCCATGTGGTCCTGGCTGGTCACCAGCAGGGCATGGCGGATGCGGGCCCGGCGCAGGTCGTCCACCAGGGAGGTGAAGTTGGTGAGGGTGTCGTTGGCGCGGTAGTCGAGCTTCACCTGGCCGGGCTGCAGACCCTGCCGCTCCTCGAACAGCCAGTGAGCGAATTCGGGATTGCTGCCGCCGCTCACCACCACGGGAAGCCCCTGCTCAGAAGCGATCTCGGCCGCATGGCGCTCCCGCTCCACATCACCGCCGAGCACCAGGATCATCTGGGCCGGTGGCGGCGTCGGCCACCACCAGCCCCGGGAGAGCACCGCCAGCGCGGCTGCCAGGGCCAGCAGCAGCCAGCGCTTGCCGCCACGGCGACGGCGCCGGGGCCGCTGCTGCCGGCGGGAGGCAGGGGCCATCAGAGCGGCACCGGAGCGGTGGGGTAGAGCGGCAGCACCGGCTGCCAGGGCGCCGGCACAGCAGCGGCGTGGGCCTCGGCGCTCAGGTCAAGCAGCTGCACCACGTCGCGCTCCACATCCACCTCCGCCGCCAACACCGGCAGATCGGGCTCCGCAGCGCGCAGGGCCTCGCTGTCCTCATAGAGCCGGGGCTCACGCCGTTGCGCCATGCCCCCCAGGGCTTCGGGGCAGGGACCATAGAMGCCGRNCCANGACGCCCCTGCGCGGCAACGCCTGGCTCAGCCAGGTGGGCCCGGCCAGGTGCAGGCGCCGGGCCACCAACAGAAAGCTGCCCACGCCATCGAGGGGAATCTCCAGCTGCTGGGCGAGGGTGCGGGCCAGCACCACCGTGAGCCTGGTGCCGGTGAAGCCGCCCGGCCCCGTGGCCACGGCCAGCCGCGCCAGGGCTGGCCAGGACTGGGCAGGCAGCAGCGACTCGACGCTCTCGAGCAGGGCGCCGGAGAGATCCCGGCCCAGGGGGAACTGCCGCACCTGGTCAGGGATGTCGTCCTCAAGGCTGCGGAGGCCGACGCCAAGCACCGGGCTGGAGCTGTGCAGGGCCAGGAGCCAACTCATCGGGGGCAGGCCTCCCCGGGGCGCAGGCGCTGCCAGCGGCCGGGATCGGCCGCGAAGGAGTCGCAGGCCCGCACGTCCCACTCCACGCCCACACCCCCGGCCGCCAGGTCGAGCACCTGCACGTGGATGCGGGGCTGGGAGGGGCGGAAGTCGGGCTCGGCGCTGAGGTGAGGCACACCGTGCTGCCGCTCCACCGCGTGGTAGGCCTGACAGCGGTCGACCCAGCGGCAGTTCACGCAGATGCACATCCCGGCCAGGCCGCGCCAGGCGCCCATTGTGGCGGGCAATCTGCCGGCTGACGAGCGGGCGGTGCGGCTGTGGGAGCGGTTGGCGCCCCAGCACTGGCCCGTGCCCCCGGACCACTTCCCCGCCGGCTGCGCCCTGGTGGGGGGAGCCGTGCGCGATGCCCTGCTGGGCCGCCTGGCTCCCTGCCCCGACCTTGACCTGGTGGTGCCGGGCGCAGCGATCAGCCTGGGGCGGCAGCTGGCCCGCCGCTGCGGCGGCACCTGTGTGGTGCTGGACTCCGAGCGCGACATCGCCCGGCTGGTGCTGCGGGGCTGGACCCTCGACCTGGCCCGGCAGGAGGGCAACAGCCTCGAGCAGGATCTCCGCCGCCGCGACTACACCGCCAACGCGATCGCCCTGCCCCTGGCCCCCGGCAGTCCCCTGCTGGATCCCACCGGCGGCCTCGGCGACCTCAGAGCCGCTCGCCTGGCCGCCGTGAGCGAGGCCAACCTGCTGGCCGATCCGCTGCGGCTGCTGCGCGGTCTGCGCCTCGAGGTGGAGCTGGAACTCGTGCTGGAGGCGCGCAGCCGCAACTGGATCCGGCGCCACGGGGCGAGGCTCGCCGAGGTGGCCGGCGAGCGGGTGCTCACCGAACTGGAGAAACTGGCCACGGCCCCCGGCGGCGAGCGGGGCCTGGCCGGATGTGCCGAGCTGAGTCTGCTGGCGCCCTGGGGGGCCGATGCCACGGCTGAGCCCGTGCTGCTGAGCCTCAGCCTTGAGCAGGCCGAGGCCTGCGGGCTCGGCAGCGCGGCTGCCTGGGCCCTGCCGTTGGCCCGGCTGGCGGCGCTGCTGCCGCCTGAGGCCCTGGGCCAGCTCCGGGCCAGCCGTCAGCTGCAGCAGCGCAGCGGACGGCTGCGCCGGTGGTGGCGGCGGCTGACACAGGCCGCGGCGGGAGCCGCGCTCCCGGAGGCCGAGCAACTGCAGCTGCACCTGGACCTGGAGGCAGACCTGCCGGCCCTGTTGCTCTTCCTGCCGGCGCCCCAGGCGAAGCAGCAGATGGAGCGCTGGCATCTGGCGGAAGACCCTCTCTTCCACCCCAGCTCTCCCCTCAACGGCGTGCAGCTGCAGCAGGCCCTCGGGCTGGCCCCGGGGCCCGAACTGGGAGTGCTGATGAGGCATCTCACCCTGGAGCGGGCCTTCGGCCGGATCCCGCCGCAGGATCCGGCGGCCAGCAGGGCGGCTCTGATCGCCGCCAGGGCCTGGCTCGACCGGCGGCATGGTTAACTTCCAGATGTCATAGGCGTGTGTCTGAGGTTTTCCTCGCCTGCGAAACGTTTTCCTATCCCTTCCCCTGCCATGAGCATTCGTCTCTACGTCGGCAACCTGCCGCAAGCTTTTGATGCCAAGGAGCTCGAGGCTCTGTTCACGGCCATCGGGGAAGGGGTGCGCTTCAAGGCCGTCAATGATCGCGACACGGGCGCCTGCCGCGGTTTCGGCTTCGCCAACGTGGACGACCAGAAGCTGGCCGACGCCGTGATCGAGCAGCTCAACGGTAAGGACTTCGGCGGCAACACCCTGCGCATCGAGGTCTCCGAGCGCCGCGATGCCCGTGGCACCGCCCCCACCTCTGACCGCCGCACTGGCACCGGCACAGCCCCCCAGCGCAAGGCAGCGAACAAGGTGGTCCACGCCGACCAGGTGGACAGCGA
>NZ_JADEWP010000189.1:0-4648 GCF_015207535.1 Cyanobium sp. LEGE 06143
CGCCAGGCTCCGTTCAGGAAGCCGCTGGCGAATCCAATCCCCAGGGCCAGGGCGCCATACAGCAGCAGCACCAGCACCGAAAAGCCGAGGGGAGCCCCCAGCAACGGTGGCACCAGGCCATCCATCAGCCGCGGCACCAGGGTGCCCACCACCGGCAGATGCCCGAGCACGGTGGTGGGGGCGACCGGCTCCAGCGCGGGGTTGTTGCCGGGGATCTGGTTGGTGCGCAGGATCCAGAGCGGCAGCCCCTGGCGCAGGAACACGGTGGCGAGGCCGTCATGGGCCCGGCGCGGCAGCATCGAGCGCAGGCTGAGCAGCACCGCCACCGGCCCCTGGTTGGCCATGAAGGCGGGCTGGGCGGCCCCGCCTGGGGAGTCCTGGCGCAACCCCGTGCCGGCCATGGCGGTCACCTGGGCGTTGTGGCGCCAGTCGGGGCGCACCATGCCGAAGGGCGTGAGCAGCTCCTCGAGGCCCCGCCCCAGGCGACTCAGGCGGCTGTCCGGATCAGGCGCGATCCCGGCCAGCCGTTGTTCGGCGCGCAGTTGATCCAGGGCGATCCAGAGGGCCTGGCTGGAATCCTGCACACAGGAGGTGGCAGGCGTCACCAGCGCCACGCCGTGGCCATCGCCCGTGCGGTAGCGGGCACTGATGATTTCCGCCTGCAGGGCCAGGGCATCCAGCAGCGGCCCGTACAGGGGCACGAGCACATCCGAGAAGGGGCGGGTGCCCAGCCAGCCCCGCTGCAGGTTGCCGGCGTAGGCGCTCCAGTCCTGGCTGCCCGAGACGATGCCGTTGGGGTTGTTGGCATAGATCTGGTGGTAGCGCAGATCGAGCTGGGGCTCGCCGCTGAATGGATCCAGCACCACTTCGGCCTCGCCGAGGGCCAGATGGCCGGTGGTGGTCCAGGCCGGGGAAGGTTCGCCATCGCGTCCGCCGATGCCGCCGAACAGATGGATCAGCAGGGCCCGCTGCCCGGGTTGCGTCAGGGGGAGCTCCTCGGGCTTCGAGGTGATGGCGGTGCTGGTCAGCGTGCCCAGGCGCAGGGCTGCTTTCGCCCAGTTCTCGCGGTCGATCTCCCTCAGCCCTGCGGCCGTGCCTCGCACCACCTGCGTGGGCTTGAGGCCCAGCAGGGCCCGTGGCTGCAGCGCCTGCACGGTGAACACCCCATCGGGGCCCGGGGCGCCGCTGATCAGCCAGCCCTCGGGGTTCAGCTCCGAGGCCACCAGCCCGCTCGGATCCAGCATCACCCGCCCGAAGCGATCAGGCGGCAGCTTCGGAATCCTGATCGACTCCTCCACCCCGGAGAAGTCAGCGTCGGAGCGGTCGTAGTGCCGCACCCGCCAGCGGTGGGGATCGCCGCTGCTGCTGTCGCGCCCCAGCACGGTGACCAGCCCCAGCCAGCGCCCAGTGGTCTGCAGCGGCGGCTTGCTGATCCGCAGCGTGTCGCCCTCGAGGCTCACCCCTTCCAGCCGCACACTGACGCTGTCCTGGGGGAGGGCTCCGGCCAGGGACTGCAGCGGCCCCACGGCCAGGCGGCCATCCAGGCGGGTGGGCACCACGTTGGCGTGGCAGCGGCGTCACGGGCGGCCTGGCCCAGGCGCACATCGGTGCTCACGGCCTCCACCATCGCCTGCAGGCGGGRCTGGTCGGCCCAGGTGAGGCCKAGCCGCTGGCCGATCAGGGCCTCCTGGCCCGGTGGCGCCTGCTCCAGATCCAGCCACACCCAGTCGCCGCGGCGCAGGGCCTTCTCCTCCACCGAGGGCAGGATCAGCTGTCCCATCCAGTTGGCATGGGGCCGGTAGAGCTGCCGATCCGGTTGCAGGGCCAGGGGGTAGTAGGCGCTCTGGCTGAACGGGGAACGGTTGGCCAGGGCTTCACTGCTCTCCGGCAGGGGCCGCTCCGGGCTGCCCTGGCGCAGCGGCATCGCCTGCAGCCCCTGTCGCAGCGGGCCCAGGGGCAGCAGGGTCAGCACGAGGGCCAGCAGCCCCCCCAGCAGAGCCTGGAGCGCGCGCAGACGGACAGGGCTGCTCATGGTGACGTCACCGTACCGAGCACCACCCGGGAGCCCCGCTCCGAAGCGATCACCTCAAGCCCGCAGCGGATCCGCTCCCGCAGGGCGCCCACGTGGCTGATCAGGCCGATCATGCGTCCGCCCTCCCGCAGGCGATCCAGTTCATCCATGGCCAGTTGCAGGCTGTCCGCATCGAGGCTGCCGAACCCCTCATCGATGAACAGCGTGTCCAGGGCCACGCCGCCGCTGTGGGCCTGCACCGTATCCGCCACCCCCAGGGCCAGGGCCAGGGAGGCCTGGAAGGTCTCACCCCCCGACAGGCTCGACACCTCCCGCTCCTCGGCGGTGTAGGCGTCCAGCACCCGCAGGCCGAGGCCTGCCTGGCTGCCGCGCCGTTGGCCGCTGGCATCGGAGAGCCGCAGTTCGTAGCGGCCTGCTGTCATCTGACCCAGCCGCTGGTTGGCGTAGCCGCAGATCTCTTCCAGGTAGGCGGAGAGTACCCAGCGCTGCAGGGAGATATTCGGCTCGCTCCTGCCCTGGCAGCGGGCCGCCACCCCCTGCACCAGGTCGCTGTGGGTCAGCTCCGCGGCGAGCTCGTTCTCCCCCTGCCGATGCCGCGCCAGCAGGTCAGTGATGGCGGCGCAGGCGCCTTCGGCGCGGGTGAAGCGGGCCAGGGCGGCTCTTCGGGCTGCATCGCTGGCGGCCAGGGCCGCCTCGGCGCCGGCCAGGTCTGGGGTGGGTTCGGGAAGCTGTTGCAGGGCCGGCTCGGCCAGCACCTTCTGCTGCAGCTGCAGCTCCAACTCGAACTGCCGCAGACGGGTGGTCCAGGTCTGACGTTGCTCCGCCGCGGCGAGGGCCTCGGCCAGGGCGCGGCGATCGGCGAAGTGCGCGGCCACCAGGTCGGCGTCCAGGCGGCGCCGCGCCTCCGCTTCCCGGGCCGCCGCCGTGTTCGACAGCCGGGCCGCCTCTGCCAGGCTATCGAAGCCCGCCCGCAGCGCCTGGACCTGCTCGAGCAGGGTTCTGGGGTCGTGGTCGCCCCCCAGGCTCTGCTCCAGCCGCGCCTGCAACGTGGTCGCCTGCTGCTGTTGCTGGGCCWGCCGCTCACGGTGGCTGCCGCCCTCCTCCCGCAGCGCCTCCAGCCGCTTGCGGTAGCGCTGCAGCCGCAGATCGACGATGGCGACGTCCTGCTCCAGCTGCGGCAGTGCCTTGGCCTCCTGCTGGGCCTTGGTGAGGGCCGCTTGGGCTGCTTGAGCTGCCTCGGTTGCCTGGGCTGCCGCGGGGGCCTGCTGGGCCGGGCTGGTCTCAGGGCTCTCGCCCCAGCCCAGTTGCCGCAGCTGGGCCTCCAGGCCCTCCAGCAGCGCCTGCTGTCGCGCCTGCCCGGCGCGGGCCTGGGAAAGGGCGAGGCTGGCCAGCTCCAGCTGGCGCTCCGCTGCCTCCATGGCCTGATCGGCCACGGCATCGGCCTGGGCCGCCGCCGGCTGGGGATGGTCCAGGGAGCCACACACCGGGCAGGCCTCGCCGGCCTGCAGGCCAGTGGCCAGGCGAGCTGCCATGCCCTGGAGCTGCCGTTCGCGCAGGTCGAGCTGGTGGTTTCGCGCCTGCTGCTGCCGCGCTTCCGCTTCCAGGGCGGCTCCAGCGGCGCTGCCCAGCTGCCGCTGGACCTGCTGCCGTTGCTGCAGGGTCTGGGTAAGGGACTGGGCCGCCCTGGCCCTCTGTTCCAGCCCCGCCAGCCCATCTCGGGCGGAGCGGCAGCCCTGCAGCCGCTTCTGCAGGGCGCTGCGGCCCTGCTCCTGCTCAGCCACCTTCTCCTCGCCCTGGCGGCTGCGGTCCGTGGCCTCCCGGAGCGCCCGGCTCACCTCCTGAATCGCCTGCCTGGCCTGGTGGACCTCCCTGGCCAGCCCCAGCACGTGCTCGAGCTCCCGCTCCCGGGTGGCCAGCAGGTTGAGGCAGCCGCTGAGGAGCCGGGGCTCAGGGCACTGCTTCAGATCCAGCTGGGCCACGGCCTCAGGCAGCTGCTGGGCCCGATCCCGCTGCTGCCGCAACTGGGTGAGCTGCTCAGCGCAGCTGCTGGCGGCCTGCTCCAGCTGCTGGTGGGCGGCGGCGGCGGCCTCCAGGCTGGGGCGCGCCGCTTCGGCGTGCTCGGCGCGTTCAAGACCTTGCCTCAGGGCGGCGATCGCCGGCAGCTCCTGTTCCAGGGCCTGCAGCCGCAGGCGCGCCTGCTGGCGCCGTTGCCACTGCTCCAGCTGGCTGCGGCAGTCTCCCAGGGCGCTCTGGCGGCCGCTGAAGGCCGCCTCTGCCGCTGAAAGCTGCTCCCTGGCCTGCCGCAGCAGGCCCTCGATCGCAGCCTGCACGGCGGCGCGCTCGGGGGGGCCACCATCGGTGAGCTCCAGCTGCTGCGGCCACTCCCTCTGCCAGGGCGCCCAGGCCTCGGCGATCTGGCTGAGGGTCTGCCGTTGCTGGCTCTGCCGTTGCTCCAGCTGGTCCCGGGCCTGCCTGGCCTGCTCCGAGAGCCATTCCGTGGCCCGTTGGTAGAGGGCCGTGTCGAAGAGGGTCTTGAGCAGGGTTTCGCGCTCCTCGGGCCTGGCCCGCAGCACATCGGCGAAGCGGCCCTGGGGCAGCAGGATCACCTGGCGGAAC
>NZ_JADEWP010000190.1:0-4632 GCF_015207535.1 Cyanobium sp. LEGE 06143
GGGCGACAGGATTCGAACCTGCGACCTAGTGCTCCCAAAGCACCCGCGCTACCAAGCTGCGCCACGCCCCGCCGGACACCACCATACGCTGTGATCGCCCGCCACGCCTGACAGGGCCTGAGTTCTTCCGCTGCAAGGCTCTTGGCCACTCGCTGCCCGCTTGTCGCAGCTTGTGGCAGCTCGTAGCCACTTGGTAAGGTCACGAAGCCCCTCAGCTCTCACCCAGCTCTCACCCAGCTCTCAAGGAGCCCCTCAGCTCTCACCGCTGAGAGCTGAGAGCTGAGAGCCCGCCAGTCCCACCTCTCATGGCGACCAAGCCGCAAGAAACGGCCACGCCGCTTTGGGTGCGCGGGCTCAGAGACAGCCTCAGGGCCTCCATCGGCCGGCCCTGGAGCGTCAGCTCGATGCGAGGTAAGGCCAAGCTGTTCTGCCGCTTTGCCGATGGCAGCCGCCAGTCAGTGGTGCTGCCGTTCGCCTGGGTTCCTGCCCAGGCAAGGGAGATCCAAGCGGCTGTTGAGGCGATCGCTGGCCAGGTGGCGGCAGGTGCTTCCCTGGCCGAGGCCACAGCACCTTTCACCGGCAGAGCCGCGGCGCTGCCCGCACCTGCGGCGCCACCGGAGGAGCCCGACCTCCTGCGCTTGTGGCGTCGCTTCGGAGAAGAGAAGGTGCGCAGCGGGCGGATCAAGCCGACGACCTGGGAGAAGGACTACGGGCAGACAGGCCGAGTGCTGCCCCAGGTGGTGGAGCAGGCAAGCAACGCGAAGGAGCTCCTCTCCCAGCTGGGGGAGAAGTGGCCTGCAGGATCCCGCCGCCGCCAGATCGCGGTGCAACACGTTGCCGCCATGCTCCGCTGGGCCTGCGACGAGGAACTTCTCCCTCAGGACCGGTGGTCACCTCCAAGCAGCCTGCGCAGGTTCGTAGGAGAAGCTCTGCTGAAGAACGTTGCTGCCATTCCTTTGACTGATGAGCAGATCCTGGGCCTGCTCCAGGGTCTACCAGCCGACCTGGCCGGCCAACGGTGGGGCTTCGCCCTGCGGCTGATTGCTGCTTACGGTCTGCGGCCAGTGGAGCTCCTGCATCTGCAGCTTCGAGCTGACGGAAAGCTCTGGTGCAACTACCAGAAGCGCAGCGGCGGCGGTACCACCGCCCCTCGGAGCCTGCGAGCCCTGCACCCAGAGTGGGAGACAGAGTGGGAGCTGCGCGAGCGACTCGCGGCGGGAGAGTCGCTACCCCCCTTCGGCGGTGGAGTGGCCGATGCCGCCAGGCGCTACCTCGTGCGGCAGGAAGCGTGGAAACCACTGGCCCAGCGGGGTTGCACTCCTTATGGCTTCCGTCATGGTTACGCGCTTCGAGCGCACCAGGCGTATGGACTATCTCCGAGGGTTGCTGCTGCTCTTATGGGCCATTCGGTTGATACTCATCAGCGGGTCTATGGGACTTGGACTGATGAAGGGACTATTGATGCAGCTATTGAAACGGGTCTCAAATACCGGAGCTTGACAGATCGAGACAACCCCGAGTAGAAAGAGAGAAGCAACGTCCGGTTTCCCACCTTCTCCGGGCTAACCCGTTGGGCCAGCTCTCGGTAGAGCCCCGGCGGAAGGCAACCACTTGCCTATAGGCCGCTCATAAGGAGCGGCGCTGCAGCCGAAGCAGCGCGATTCGCTTACCAGAAGCCGTTCTACGCAAACCATCAAGATGACCATCGCGCACAGCGCGGGGCCTTGGGTGAGTGCCGAGCTGGCTGCAGTTGATCTGGGTCTGTCTCGCGCATCGCTCTATCGGCTCCGTCAAACAGGCCGCCTGAAGGCTGGCCAGCACTACATCAAGACCACGCCGGGGAAGACCAGCAGAGTGCTCTGGTGCCCGAATGCCATTCGCGGAGCGATGGCTGATTGGAGTGATGGCTGATAGCTGACCCAGCGGGTGCTGGGTCACTGATTCTGGCTGCACTCTTTACTCGCTTGGTAAGAGTGAAGCTCTTTATCGAGCCGATAGAGATCTACCTGCTCGATAGCTCCTTCTTCTACTTCTAGCTGGGCCAGACTTGCCGTAGACACGTTGCATACGCCCCATGGATTCTCCTCAGACCGACCACATCACCCCTAGCGCTGGGGCAGTCCCAGGACCTGCCGGGGGCACCCCCGCAGGTGAGCTCCCCGGTGCAGTCATCGACTGGGAACGGCCCGCTGATGCAGCACCGCTCAAACCGATCTCGATCCGCCTTGGCCGCGAGGAGATGAGAATCCTGAAGGAGATGGCTTCCTGTTACAGCACTCGTCTGAGTCCGCTGGCCCGCAGGCTGCTGGTGGCTCAGTTGAAGCTCACCAAGTACTGCGACGCAGTGGAGGAGCAGCGCGCTGCTGAAGCTGCTGAAGCGGCCAGGCAGGCAGAGCAGGGCCAGCGGGGGGGTGCCGCAGGAAGCGGTCTACCGGCCGTGAAGCCATGAAAAAAGCGGCTCAGGTTATGGCCTCCTGAACCGCTTCGGTTTGCTCCTTTCCGAAGGGAGCTGGGGGTAACCCAACGTCAAACACACATCTATTCTAATGGACGATCACGGAAACGCCAAGCCAGAGGGCGGAGACCCCTCCTGCGAACGGTGCGACGAACAAGACGCGGAAGACGCGAAAGAAGCTGTAAGAGAGCTGGCAAGGGAAGCTGCAGCAGCCGCAGAGGCTGAGGCTGAGGCTGACCCAGCCGGGGGGTGGGAGKGCCACGACCCCATCGAGGAGATCGAGGCGGAGAAGGCTGCAGCCGCAGAGGGGCAAGCCGCCAACCTCGCGATCTGCAAGGAGCACCGCGACCCGGGGGTGGCGAGAGACGACCCCTTTGCCGAGACCACCGACGCTCTCATCACCCTTGACCTGGAGTCCACAAGGGAGGCAGTGCAGACATTTTCTATCACCCGCGCCCGGTCCGACGGTGCGTTCTTTTCCAACGCCGCTCAGCTACAGCGTCGTGAAGACGGGAACGGTGATGAAGACCAGTCGGAGGTGTACTTAACACATAAATACCACACGAAGAACGACCGTAGGAAGCTCGCTGAAGGGGGGGAGGCACCACCAGCGGGGGGGAAGCCGCAGTCCCTCCGCTTGTCGATAGAGCACGCTGTTAAGGGACAGTATCAAGGCAAGTGGGCGACCTCCGATATCTACTTCTGCCCTGCAGTCTTTGGTCCGGCCAGCGAAGGGTTGAGAGATGAAAATGTCATCAGCCGTCGGGTTGCTGTCTGTGAGATAGACGGATCGTCTATTGATGAGCAAATCGCTCGCGTTGAAAAGCTCCCTGAGTCACTTAAGCCGCACGTTAAGTGCTTCAGTGGCTCTAAGTCACTACATCTGTTCTGGCGCTTTGCTGAAGGCACCCCTTGGGAGGTTATCAAAGACTTCCAGCAAGCGATGTGCGTCTACTTGAAAGGGGACCCGAAGGTCACCACGGCGAAGAGCCAGCGGATGCGGCTGCCAATAAACATGGGCCCGCTGGCGCCCTCGAAGAAGGTCCCGGCGGGGAGGGAGCAGCTGCCGATGACGATTCGGCGCGAAGCGCCGTCGCTGGAGGCAGAGACAGCCCTGCCGGGGGTGGAGCGCCTGCTGGAAGCAGACGGGGAAGCCGACTGGCGAGCTACCTTCGCCGAGCTTTCCGCGAAGCATCCTTCGCAGAAGGGTAAATCCAAAGGAAACCTTAAGACCTCCCCTTGCGCGAAGGGTGGAGCCCGTAGTTCATCTGAGCTGGATGCCGAGTGGGCGGCGCACTCTTGGAGTGATGGAGAGAAGAAAGTTGCGAAGCTGCAACCACCGGTGCCACTGCTTGACTTCCTGCCGAAAGCGACGGCAGAGGTACTCCAGAAAGGAGCGGCCCCAGGTGAGAGGAACGACCTCGGCCTGACCCACACGCCCCAACTCGCTGGGGCTGTGCTCCAGCTCGAAAAGCTGGGCTTGAAGTTCACCCCCAGCGTGGAAGACCTGCTCGAAGGCTTTGCCGACGCCTCCGACGCCCTTGGAGGCGAGCCGATGGACCGCGAGCGCCTGCTGGCCCAGTATGAGGGGGCTTTAGAAGGCGAGCCTCACCCTGGGCGGCCCCTGGCGGCCCTCCTCGGGAGCCTGCACTACCACACCGGGGGAGCGCTGGGAGAGCGAGCCCAGGAGGGGGGTGAGCACGGCCTCCCCGGCATCGAGGCCCTGGCCGGCAGCTTCCGCATCCTCGGATGGTCGGAGGACCGTCAGCGCATCCACTATCAGCGGCGCGGAATCGGGCAGATCAGCGCCTTTAGGCCGAGTGGATCTATTGAGCTGCTCAAGCTTGCAGACAAGGAAAGCTGGGAAGATGGCTTTCAGCCACTCCCGACAGAGCAAAACCCGAATCCGAAGACGGATTGGTTAGCAGCCCTTGACGCCGTTATCCAACTGGCCGATGCAGCCGGGGTTGACGTGGGCCCCGGAAACCGGTCCAGGGTGAATGAGAGTCTTCAGCCGGCCAAACTGGGCCGTGGACTCGACCATGAAACACACCAGGCACACAGCCGAGCAGATCATCCGCAAGCTCAAGACCGCCGAGCAGTTGATCGCTCAGGGAAAAACCGTCGCCGACGTCTGCCGCGTCATCGAGGTGACGCAACCGACCTACCACCGCTGG
>NZ_JADEWP010000192.1:0-4545 GCF_015207535.1 Cyanobium sp. LEGE 06143
GCCCTTCACCGCATCGCCACTGGCACTGGGCAGGATGTAGCGCTGCAGGCCGATGAACAGGGCCAGCACCGGCAGGATCGACACCACCGCCCCCGCCGCCACCAGGCGCCAGTCGAGCGAGAAGCTGCTGGCCAGCTGTTGCAGGCCCAGGGGCAGGGTGTAAAGGCTGGGCTCATCGAGGATCACCAGGGGCCAGAGGAAGTCGCTCCAGGTGCCGATGAACACGAACATCGCCAGGGTGATCAGATCGGCCCGGGCGGCTGGGATCATCACGTTCCACCATTCGCCGACGGGCGTGCAGCCATCACTGCGGGCCGCCTCCTCCAGTTCCACCGGCACGCCCAGGAAACTCTGGCGCAGCAGGAAGATGCCGAAGGCGGTGGCGGCCTGGGGAATGATCAGGGCCCAGAGGGTGTTGCGCAGGCCGATCTGCACCATCAGCAGGTAGAGGGGGATCATCACCACCTGGAAGGGGATCAAGATCGTGGCCACCACCAGGGCCAGCACCAGGCCCCGGCCCGCGAAGCGCAGGCGGGCCAGGGGGTAGGCCGCCAGGGAACAGAACAGCAGGTTGGCCAGCACCGCCAGGGCACTCACCACCGTGCTGTTCAGCAGATAGGTGAGCATGGGGTTGTCGGCGAACAGCCGCCCGTAGGCCTCCAGGCTGGGTTCGGCGGGCAGCAGGGCCGGCGGGCTGGTGAAGATGTTCTCGGCGGGACCCTTCAGGGAGGTGCTCACCAGCCACAGCAGCGGCACCAGCATGGCCAGGGCCACCAGCAGCAGCAATCCCAGCTGCAGGGCGGAGGTGAGCAGCGAACGGCCCTGGCCGGCAGAGGTTGAGCCCATCCCCTACACCCTGGGCCGATCGGCCAGGGGCAGATCGCCGAGCTGGGGCAGAGGCGCCTTCTGGGGATGAAGCGGCTGGCTCTGGCTCCCAGACACCAGCCGGTTGAGGGCATTCACGAAGGCCTGGGCTGAGGCCACCACGATGTCGGTGTCGGCGGCATGGCCGGAATAGAGCACCCCATCCTGCCGCAGCCGGATTGTCACCTCGCCCATGGCATCGATCCCCTCGGTGACGCTCTTCACCGAGAACTCCACCAGGGCATTGGGCACCCGGGCCAGATTGTTGAGCGCCTGGCACACGGCGTCCACCGGTCCGGTGCCGATGGCGGCCTCGCTGATCTCGGCGCCGTCGGCGGTGAGCAGGGTCACGGTGGCGGTGGGCTGCAGGCCCGTGCCACAGCTCACCTGCACGCTCTTGAGGCTGAAGCGCCCCTCGTCGGACTGCTGCACCTGCTCGCTCACGATCGCCTCGAGGTCGCGGTCGGTGATCTCGCGCTTGCGATCGGCGAGCTCCTTGAAGCGGGCGAAGGCATCGTCGAGATCATCGCGGTCGAGCTCGTAGCCCAGCTCCTCCAGGCGGGCGCGGAAGGCACTGCGGCCGCTGAGCTTGCCCAGGGAGAGGCGGTTGTCCGCCAGGCCCACGGTGCGGGCGTCGATGATCTCGTAGGTGAGCGGGTTCTTGAGCACCCCGTCCTGGTGGATTCCAGACTCATGGGCAAAGGCATTGGCGCCCACAATCGCCTTGTTGGGCTGCACCGCCATGCCGGTGAGGTTGCTCACCAGCCGAGAGGTCTTGGTGATCTCCACCGTGCGCACCGCCGTGAGCGGCTCGCCGCTCTCGGCCGGGCGCCCCAGGAAGGGATTGAAGTAGGCGCGGCGCACATGCAGCGCCATCACCAGCTCCTCCAGGGAAGCGTTGCCCGCCCGCTCACCGATGCCGTTGATCGTGCACTCGAGCTGGCGGGCGCCGTTCTTGACGGCCTCGAGGAAGTTGGCCACCGCCAGGCCGAGGTCGTTGTGGCCATGCACGGAGATCACGGCCTGGTCGATGTTGGGCACGTGGGCGTTGATGCCGCCGATCAGCTCGCCGAACTCGGCCGGAGTGGTGTAGCCCACCGTGTCGGGAATGTTGATCGTGGTGGCGCCGGCGGCGATGGCGGCCTCGATCACCTCATACATGAAGGCGGGATCGCTGCGCCCGGCGTCCTCGCAGGAGAACTCCACGTCGTCCACCAGGGAGCGGGCGTAGTCCACCATCTCGGCGGTGATCGCCAGCACGTCAGCGCGGCTCTTGCGCAGCTTGTGCTCGAGGTGGATGTCGCTGGTGGCGATGAAGGTGTGAATGCGGCGGCGGGCGGCGGGGGCCACCGCATCGGCGCAGGCCTTGATGTCGCCGGCGGCGGCGCGGGCCAGGCCGCAGATCACCGGCCCCTCGGGGCTGCCGACGCTCTCGGCGATGCGCTGCACCGCGTTGAAGTCGCCGGGGCTGGCGAAGGGGAAGCCGGCCTCGATGATGTCCACACCGAGGCGGGCCAGCTGCTGGGCGATGGCCAGCTTCTCCTCCAGGTTGAGGCTGGCACCGGGAGACTGCTCGCCATCGCGCAGCGTGGTGTCGAAGATCAGGACACGGCCTGGGTCGCGGGCCATAACGGCGGCTCTATCCGTAGTGACTATGAGTTAATGCATTGTATGGGCTGGCAGGGCGCTGGCCCCCTCAGTTGCGCAGGAACACCGGCTGCTGCAGTGATTCGGCCTTCTCCAGCACGGGCCGCAGGCTGGCCAGATCCACAAACCCGTCGGCGGCATTGCGCAGTTCCCGCGCCACCATGCCCTCAGTGCTGATCAGGGTGATGCGCAGCCCCTGGGCCCGCAGCACCTCCACCAGCCGGTCGAGATCGCGGCTGCCGCTGAGCAGCCACACCTCATCGGTGCGCGGCGCCACCATCATCAGATCCACGGCCACCTCCACGTCGAGATTGGCGCGCACGAACTGCTTGGGCTCCGCAGGCCTTGGCTCAAGCGACCTGGGTTCGGCAGGCCTGCGCGGGGAGTCTGGGGGCGTCAGCTCCCGCAGGGGCCGGGTCCGCACCGTGAACCCCAGGCTGGTGAGGGCATCGCGGAAGGGGCGCTGGTCGGAGGGGTCCTTGAGCCCCGCATACCAGAAGGCACCCGCCAGCTCCAGACCCGGTTGGGCCGCGGCATGCACCAGCAGCCGGCGCGGATCAAAGAACCAGCCCAGCTTCTGCTGGGCGTAGAACATGCTGTGGCCGTCCACGGCCAGCACCAGCTGCCGCAGTCGCGGTTCAAACTGGGCGCCGAGCGGGTTCTCCATCAAAAAACCCTAGGACCGCTGAGAGGGCTGCAACAGAGACTGCATCTACAGTGCAAATCTCGCAGTCAGGCCATGGCCACTGGGGAACTGGCCCTCGTTCTGCACGCGCATCTGCCCTACGTGCGCTCCAGCGAGCCGGGCTCCCTGGAGGAAGACTGGTATTTCGAGGCCCTGCAGGAGTGCTACCTGCCGCTGCTGGCCAGCCTCGAGGCCAGTGCGGCCGATCCGGCCCAGCACCCCCGGCTCACCCTGGGGCTCTCCCCCACCCTGCTCAGCCTGATGGCCGATGGCGAGCTCAATGCCCGCTTCAGCGGCTGGCTGGCTGTGCGTCTGCGGCTGCTTGAGCACGCGCCCCGGCAATTGCGCGGCGCCGCCACCGCTCTGGCTGAGCAGCTTCAGGGCGTGACGGCGCAGTGGCAGGCCTGCGGGGGCGATCTGGTGGCCCGCTTCCGCCGGCTGCAACAGCTGGGGGTGCTCGACTTGATCACCTGCGGCGCCACCCACGGCTACCTGCCCCTGCTGCGGCAGGTGCCGGAGGCCGTGCGTGCCCAGCTGATCAATGCCGTGCGCGAGCACCGGCGCCAGCTGGGGGAGGCCCCTCTGGGCATCTGGCTGCCGGAGTGCGCCTACTACGAGGACCTCGACCGGCAGCTGGCGGCCGTGGGCCTGCGCTATTCGGTGCTGGATGGCCACGGCTTGCTGCACGGCCTGCCCCGCCCGCGCTACGGCGTGTTCGCCCCGATCTGCAGTCCGGCGGGGGTGGCCTTCTTCGGCCGCGACGGCAACGCCACCCTGCCGGTGTGGAGCGCCCGCGAGGGTTACCCCGGCGACAGCGTCTACCGGGAATTCCACCGCGACCTCGGCTGGGATCTGGACGAGGACCTGCTGCGGGGCGAGGGCATCACCAGCCGCAGGCCCCTGGGCCTGAAGCTGCACCGCGTCAGCCAGCGGGGCAGTCGCCTGGATCAGAAACAGCCCTACGAGCCCGCGACCGCCCTGGAGCAGGTGGAGGAGCATGCCCGCGACTACCTGCGGGGCCGCAGGCGGGAGCTGGTGGATCTGGCGCGGTCGATGCAGCAGACCCCGCTGTTGGTGGCGCCCTTCGATGCGGAGCTGTTCGGCCACTGGTGGTTTGAGGGGCCCCAGTTCCTGGCCGGCCTGTTCCGCCAGGCCGCCGCCATGGGCGTGCAGCTGGTGACCCTGCGGGAGGTGCTGGCCCAGGCACGGCCGCTGCAGGTGGTGCGCCCCTCCCCCAGTAGCTGGGGGGAGGGCGGCTATCACAACTACTGGCTCAACCCCGCCAATGCCTGGGTGGTGCCGCAATGGCAGCGCGCTTCTCGGGCCATGGTGCGGCGCGTGGGCCAGGG
>NZ_JADEWP010000194.1:0-4386 GCF_015207535.1 Cyanobium sp. LEGE 06143
GCATGGCCTTCTCCAACTCTGCTTCCGCCAAAAGCTTCTTGAGCCGGGCGTTCTCCTTCTCCAGCTGGGTCAGCCGTCTGGCCTCCTCGGCCTGCATGCCCCCGTACTGCTGCCTCCAGCGGTGGTAGGTCGGTTGCGTCACCTCGATGACGCGGCAGACGTCGGCGACGGTTTTTCCCTGAGCGATCAACTGCTCGGCGGTCTTGAGCTTGCGGATGATCTGCTCGGCTGTGTGCCTGGTGCGTTTCATGGTCGAGTCCACGGCCCAGTTTGGCCGGCTGAAGACTCTCATTCACCCTGGACCGGTTTCCGGGGCCCACGTCAACCCCGGCTGCATCGGCCAGTTGGATAACGGCGTCAAGGGCTGCTAACCAATCCGTCTTCGGATTCGGGTTTTGCTCTGTCGGGAGTGGCTGAAAGCCATCTTCCCAGCTTTCCTTGTCTGCAAGCTTGAGCAGCTCAATAGATCCACTCGGCCTAAAGGCGCTGATCTGCCCGATTCCGCGCCGCTGATAGTGGATGCGCTGACGGTCCTCCGACCATCCGAGGATGCGGAAGCTGCCGGCCAGGGCCTCGATGCCGGGGAGGCCGTGCTCACCCCCCTCCTGGGCTCGCTCTCCCAGCGCTCCCCCGGTGTGGTAGTGCAGGCTCCCGAGGAGGGCCGCCAGGGGCCGCCCAGGGTGAGGCTCGCCTTCTAAAGCCCCCTCATACTGGGCCAGCAGGCGCTCGCGGTCCATCGGCTCGCCTCCAAGGGCGTCGGAGGCGTCGGCAAAGCCTTCGAGCAGGTCTTCCACGCTGGGGGTGAACTTCAAGCCCAGCTTTTCGAGCTGGAGCACAGCCCCAGCGAGTTGGGGCGTGTGGGTCAGGCCGAGGTCGTTCCTCTCACCTGGGGCCGCTCCTTTCTGGAGTACCTCTGCCGTCGCTTTCGGCAGGAAGTCAAGCAGTGGCACCGGTGGTTGCAGCTTCGCAACTTTCTTCTCTCCATCACTCCAAGAGTGCGCCGCCCACTCGGCATCCAGCTCAGATGAACTACGGGCTCCACCCTTCGCGCAAGGGGAGGTCTTAAGGTTTCCTTTAGATTTCCCCTTCTCCGAAGAATGCTTCTTGCAGAGCGCGGCGAAGGCAGCTCGCCAGTCGGCTTCCCCGTCTGCTTCCAGCAGGCGCTCCACCCCCGGCAGGGCTGTCTCTGCCTCCAGCGACGGCGCTTCGCGCCGAATCGTCATCGGCAGCTGCTCCCTCCCCGCCGGGACCTTCTTCGAGGGCGCCAGCGGGCCCATGTTTATTGGCAGCCGCATCCGCTGGCTCTTCGCCGTGGTGACCTTCGGGTCCCCTTTCAAGTAGACGCACATCGCTTGCTGGAAGTCTTTGATAACCTCCCAAGGGGTGCCTTCAGCAAAGCGCCAGAACAGATGTAGTGACTTAGAGCCACTGAAGCACTTAACGTGCGGCTTAAGTGACTCAGGGAGCTTTTCAACGCGAGCGATTTGCTCATCAATAGACGATCCGTCTATCTCACAGACAGCAACCCGACGGCTGATGACATTTTCATCTCTCAACCCTTCGCTGGCCGGACCAAAGACTGCAGGGCAGAAGTAGATATCGGAGGTCGCCCACTTGCCTTGATACTKTCCCTTAACAGCGTGCTCTATCKMCAAGCGGAGGGACTGCGGCTTCCCCYCCGCTGGTGCCTCCCCCCCTTCAGCGAGCTTCCTRCGGTCGTTCTTCGTGTGGTATTTATRTGTTAAGTACACCTCCGACTGGTCTTCATCACCGTYCCCGTCTTCACGACGCTGTAGCTGAGCGGCGTWGGAAAAGARCGCACCGTCGGACCGGGCGCGGGTGATRGRAAATGKCTGCAYTGCCTCCCTTGTGGACTCCAGGYCAAGGGTGATGAGAGCGTCGGTGGTCTCGGCAAAGGGGTCGTCTCTCGCCACCCCCGGGTCGCGGTGCTCCTTGCAGATCGCGAGGTTGGCGGCTTGCCCCTCTGCGGCTGCAGCCTCCTCCGCCTCGATCTCCTCGAGGGGGTCGTGGCACTCCCACACCCCGGCTGGCTCAGCCTCAGCCTCAGCCTCAGCCTCAGCCTCTGCGGCTGCTGCGGCTTCTCTTGCCAGCTCTCTTGCAACATCTTCCCGGTCGTGAAGGTCGCACCGTTCCTTGTAGCGCCTCTTTACCTCTTCCTCGAACTGTTCGTGAAGCTCCTTAAGCTCTGGCCTTTCTACTTCTAACTCAGCCCTAATAGGCTGAGTCTCCTCTTCGTAGATAGCAGTAAGAATCTCCTTCCAGGAGCGGGTATCGCCCGTAGGCTTGCAGTCTGCGTGATTGTCCATTAGAATGATTGGGCGGCTGACGTTGTGTTTGGCGTTGGTTTGACGTTGGGTGTTGGGCCCGCTGCTCCCCTGAGAAAGGAGCGTCACCAAGAAGGCGGTCTCGGGAGTGATGCCCTGAGGCCGCTTTTTTGGTGACGCTCCTTTCTCAAGAGATCAGGCACGCTGGGGCTGCTCTGCCTGCCTGGCCGCTTCAGCAGCTTCAGCAGCGCGTTGCTCCTCCACCGCCCTGCAGTACTTGGTGAGCTTCAACTGAGCCACCAGCAGCCTGCGGGCCAGCGGACTCAGACGAGTGCTGTAACAGGAAGCCAGCTCCTGGAGGAGCTTCATCTCCTCGCGGCCCAGTCGGATCGAGATTGGTTTGAGCGGTGCTGCCCCGCTGGGCCGTTCCCAGTCGATGACTGCACCGGGAAGCTCCCCTGCGGGGGCTGGCCCAGGAGCTGTAGGGCCGCTGGAGACTGCCCCAGCGCTGGGGGTGAGGTGGTCGGTCTGAGGAGAATCCATGGGGCGTATGCAAAGTGCCTACGGCAAGTATGCTGCAGGTAGAAGTAGAAGAAGGGGCTATCGAGTAGGTAGCGCTCTATCGAGCCGATAAAGAGCTTCACTCTTACCGAACGAGTAAAATGTGCAGCCAGAAGCAGTGACCCAATACCTGCTGGGTCAGCTATTAGCCATCACTCCAATCAGCCATCGCTTCGCGAATGGCATTCGGACACCAAAGCACCTTGCCGTTGCTCTGCTGTGTGAGGGGCTTGGTGCGGTCCCATGAGGTCAGCTTCGATCCATGGGTCAAATCGAACGGTGCTCAAACGCCTGTTGCCCCATGACTCCATAAAGCAGTCCTTAGTCCCCACCTACAGCTCAAACCTCTGCAGGGCCTTCGATAGGTGGTCGGCCTTGAGCCACCGTTGGTAAGTCGTCGTGTGCATCTGCAAGCTGTGTCCCATGAGCCTCGCTGCTAGATCGGGTGGGACGCCTCGGGTCATCAGCCGCAGGGCGTAGGCGTGGCGGAGGCTGTATAGCGGCACCTTGACTCCTGCCCGGTGCAGGGCATCAGCAGCAGCCTTGCTGGTGGAGTTGGCCCCGGTGCGTTGCGGGCGAGGTAGCCCCCCGAGGTCGAAGCGTTGCACCCAGGAGCTGTGGCATGCGCGGACCTGCCGGGCCCCGGTCTTAGTGGTGTCCCCCACGAGGGCGAGACCTTCGGAAGTGAGCTGGACCTCGTCCAATTCGTGAGGGCGCAGGCCGAAGGCAGCCACCATTCCCCAGGCCCACTTCCAGTGGGGTTGGTGCAGCCGGTGGAACGTCCCCTCGATGAAGCCGTCCTCGGGGATGTCGCGGGGGTGGAGCGTGGCGCTGGTGTAGCCCCTGGCGGCCTGACGCAGGACGTCGGCATCCCAGCCAACAGTTCCCGCAATCTGAGCCAGGAGGTTTCCCTGGTCTCGGCGGGCGGCGGTGCCGGTGGGCATCGACTGGATCGCTCGGAGCAGCTCAGCGGGGGTCAGGGGGCGCWCTGCTGGGAGCTTCCGCAGGGCTGGCTGCCACTTCTTCGACCATGCCTGGTTGCCGCGCTCGGGGTTAGTTGCGTACCGGGTGGCGTGGAGCTGTTCGGCTGCGCGGCGGAACTCGGGGAGGGTGAGGATCTCTAGATGAGTCTCACGAGTCCAGTTTTGCCAGGAGAAGGTGGCAGATCGGAGCTGGTGGCCGAGGAGCTGGGCGAGGCGTTCGGCCTCTGGAAGGTTGGAGTAGCTGGCGTCGAGGCGGAGAGGGATGCGCTGTTGGCGGCGGATCGAGGGGTCAGATCGGTCGGGGAGGGTGGCTCGGAGGGCCAGAGAGGCTGCGCGGTGCTCGATCTGGCAGCGGTGGCCCCCGGCCTTGAGGCGATGGTTGAGGTCCTCCAAGGCCAGGGCGAAGGACATGGACTAAAACTTGGACTAAAGCGGGCCTTGAGAGTACTGGCGGAGGGCAGGCGAAGGTTGCAGAGATGGACGGGGAGTAGCCAATAAAAAGCCCACTTCCTAGTGAGGAAGCGGGTTCTGGGGTTATTGAAGGGCCCTCAAGGGGC
>NZ_JADEWP010000195.1:0-4344 GCF_015207535.1 Cyanobium sp. LEGE 06143
CTATCTGGCTGCGCCGCAACCGCCGCTATCAGGATTCCGCCAGCGTGGCCGCGGCCTACGACCGCTGGACCCAGGACGCCCTGCTCGAGAGGCTCTGGGGCGAGCACATCCACCTGGGCCACTACGGCGAACCGCCGGGCCGGCCCGGCAGCCGGGATTTCCGCCAGGCCAAGGCCGACTTCGTGCATGCACTGGTGCGCTGGAGCGGCCTGGACCAGCTGCCGCCAGGCAGTCGGGTGCTCGATGTGGGCTGCGGCATCGGCGGCAGTGCCCGGATCCTCGCCCGCGACTATGGCCTCGATGTTCTCGGCATCAGCATCAGCCCGCTGCAGATCGAGAGAGCGCGGCAACTCACGCCAGCCCCCCTCAGCCAGCACTGCCGCTTCGCGGTGATGGACGCCATGGCCCTGGAGGTGCAGGACGCCAGCTTTGACGCCGTCTGGAGTGTGGAGGCCTCACCCCACATGCCCGACAAGCAGGGTTACGCCGATGGGCTGCTGCGCAGCCTGCGGCCCGGAGGCCTGCTGGCCGTGGCCGACTGGAACCGGCGCGATGCCCGCGACGGGGCCATGAATCGGCGCGAGCGCTGGGTGATGCGGCAACTGCTGGAGCAGTGGGCCCATCCGGAGTTCGCCAGCATCCGCTCCCTGCGGGCCAATCTCGGCGGCAGCCCCTGGGCGGGCGGGATGGCCGTGGACAGCGCCGACTGGACGGCGGCCACCCTGCCCTCCTGGATCGACTCGATTCTGGAGGGCCTGCGCCGGCCTGGGGCCATCCTCGGCCTGGGGCCAGGAGCGGTGCTGCAGGGCCTGCGCGAGACGCCGACGATCCTGCTGATGGACTGGGCCTTTCGCAGCGGGCTGATGCAGTTCGGCGTCTTCCGCGGCCACAAGCCCCTGGAGCGGCCGGAGGGCAGCGCCCGGACAGCTGGTGCGACTACGACGACGACTCCGACACCCGGCTGGTGATCGGATAGGCGCCGAACAGGGCCAGGTGCTCGCAGAGGGGGCGCAGGTCGTTAAGGGCCGCCTCCAGCAGCTCAGGCCCCGCGGAGAGCTCCAGATCCACGAAAAAGATGTACTCGCCCATCTCCCGCTTCGATGGGCGCGACTCGATCCGGCTCATGTTGAGACCGCGGCGGGCAAAACAGGCCAGGGCTTCCAGCAGGGCGCCGGGCTGGTTCGAGTGCAGCGAATAGGCCAGGCTGGCCAGGGCACCGGCATGGGAGCGGCTGCCGCGGCGCAGCAGCAGGAAGCGCGTGCAGTTGCCCGGAACGTCGTTCACCGGGTAGGCCAGCACCTGGAGGTTGTGCTCGGCGGCAGCCTGCTGCGAGGCGACCGCAGCCCGGAAGCGGCTGCCGGCCACCATCCTGGCGGCATCGGCTGTGGAGCTGGTGGGCAGCTGCAGGGCCCGCGGCAGGTGCTCGGCCAGCCACTGGGCGCACTGGGCCAGGGCCTGGGGATGGGAGAGCACCTCACTGATCCCCTCCAGGCTGCCGGAGCCCAGCAGGGCATGGCGCACCGGCAGCACCAGGGCATGGGCAATGGTGAGGTCGGGATGCTCCCAGAGGGCATCGAGGCAGGTGGTGACCCCACCCTCCACGGAGTTCTCCACCGGCACCACGGCGGCGTCACAGTCGCCCTGGGCCAGGGCCTGCACCACCGCCCGAATCCCGGGCTGAGGCATCAGTTCCGCCTCCGTGAGAGCCTCCAGGGCCAGCAGCTGCTGGGTGGCCTGCTCGGCATAGGTGCCGCTGGGACCCAGAAAGGCAACGCGCATCACAACCGTCAGGGGGACAGGAGCCCCGCGGGGCGACCGATAAGATCATGCCGCGCCGGCCCTCAGGCCATGCCCCTGGCCTTTCGAGCCAGTCAGCAACTGCAACTTGGAGTACGGCAGGAGCAGCAGCGGCTCGCCGGATACCTGGCGGATGAAGACCGGGTCGTGAAGGCGCTGCTCGACCCCAGCCAGCTGGAGCGCCTGGGGCCGGGGCACTACCGCTATGCCGTGAGTCGGCTTGAGGTGTTCCAGCTCAAGGTTCAGCCGGTGGTGGACCTGCGCACCCAGCTCCAGCCCGGACGGCTGGAGCTGGTGGCCAGCGACTGCCAGCTGGAGGGCCTCGGCCTGGTGGAGGACTTCCAGCTCAGGCTGGGCTCCTGGCTGGAGGCGGGTGACGAGGGGCTCGAGGGCGAGGCCAACCTGGCCGTGAGCGTGGGCCAGCCCCAGCTGCTGCGGCTGATTCCCCACAAGGTGCTGGAGGCCACGGGGCGCTCGATCCTCGCCAGCATCCTGCTGGGTATCAAGGCCCGGGTGGGCCAGCAGCTGGTGGCCGACTTCGAGAGCTGGTGCCTCGAGCATCAGCGGCTGCCCTGAGGCCCGGCAGCCTGGCCTGGCCAGAGCTTGCGCAGGAAGCTGGTGCGGTGCAGGGGCGTGGGCCCCAGCTGCAGCAGGACGGCCCGATGCTGCGGCGTGCCGTAGCCCACGTGGCGCTCCAGCCCGTAGCCCGGATAGGAGGCCGCCAGCTGGCGGATCAGCCCGTCGCGCGCCTGCTTGGCGAGCACGCTGGCCGCGGCGATTGCTGGCTGGCGGCTGTCACCCCGCACCAGGCAGACCTGCTCTCCCGGCCAGCCCCGCAGGGGCAGCACCCCATCCACCAGCACCAGCCCAGGCTCCGCAGGGAGCCGCTGCAGGGCCTGCAGCATGGCCGCCTCCGTGGCGTCACGAATGCCGTGCTGATCGATACTGGCGGCGGAGGCCTGGCCCAGCCCCCAGGCCAGCGCAAGGCTCTCGATCTGAGGCACCAGGATGGCGCGGCGCCTGGGGGAGAGCTTCTTGCTGTCGGTGAGGCCCTGGGTCAGCAGGGTGTCCGCTGCAGTGGAGTCGAGCACCACGGCGGCGGCGAACACGGGGCCGAACAGGCAGCCCCGGCCCACTTCATCCACCCCGGCGCAACGGCCGGGGGGCCATCCCAGCCAGTGGTCCTCGGCCAACGTGCCTAGACGGCAGCGGAGGAGCGGCGGCGGCGGCGGCGTGGTTCGCCCCCATCAGCAGCCGCTTCCGCCGTGGGCGTCAGCACGGCCGCAGCCTGGGGCGCCGCGGAGGCGTCAGCCGCCCTGCGGCGGCTGCGGCCACGGCTGGGAGCGGCCACCGGGGCGGTTGTGTCGGCTGGAGCTTCGCCGGCGGCGACACTCGGAACCGACACGGTGAGCACGGTTTCCTCAGCCACCCCGGGCTCCGGCAGGGGGGTGATCTCCACGGGTGCGGGCACCGGAGCAGCGACAGGGGCCGCCGCCGTTGCCGTGCCTCCCTGGGCCGACTCCTCAGCTGAGCCCTGGCCGTCACGGCTGCCTCGGCCGCCCCGACCTCGCCGCCGCCGCGAGCCGCTGGCGGCCAGATCCTGGCGGGCCGTCTCCAGCACGGTGTTGGCATCTTCGCCGGGGCGCACCACCCGCACCACCGCTGCTTCAGCCGCTTCCGGGTTGTCCAGCAGCAGGGCAGGATTCAGACCCAGCCAGCCGTACACCTCCTCCTGGTCTTCGCTCATGGACACCACCAGCACCTCCGGTTCCGGGCGCCGCTGGCTCGGTTCCGTGGCGGGCCTGGAGCTGTCAGAGGTGTTGTGAGCGGTGGCGTAGGCGGCGTCCTGGTCGAGCAACGGGGCCACAGGCACGAACACCGTGGCATCGGAGGGCTCGCCCTGGCTGCGGCCGCCACCCCTGCCGCCGCGGCGCCGCCGGCTGCCATGGCCGTTCTCGGAGGGCGCGGCCGTGGTGGCTGTCTCGCCGCGGGCCGCCGGTGCCGCCGCCCGCACCAGTCCAGCGGCACTGGCCAGGGGCTGCAGGCTGTCCCGGCCGGGCAGCACAGCCACATGGCCCAGTCCGCCACAGCTGGGGCAGGCGCGGCCGAACAGCTCGTAGACGTTCTGGCCCTGGCGCTTGCGGGTGAGCTCCACCAGGCCCAGTTCCGTGAGCTGGGCGATCTGGGGACGGGCGGCGTCATCGCGGACCGCCTGGGTGAAGTGCTCCAGCACCTGCAGCTGATCGCGGCGCAACTCCATATCGATGAAGTCGATCACCACCACACCGCCGATGTTGCGCAGCTTCAGCTGGCGGGCAATCTCGACGGCCGCTTCACAGTTGGTCCAGAGCACCGTTTCGCGGGCGTTGGCCGAACGGGTGAACGAGCCCGAGTTCACGTCGATGACGGTGAGGGCCTCGGTGGGTTCGATGATCACGTAGCCGCCCGAGGGCAGGTCCACCCTGGGCTTGAGGGCGTCGTGGATGGCGGCGTTGACCCGGAAGGCATCCAGGATGTCGGTGGGAGCGGCATGGGCCTCCACCAGCA
>NZ_JADEWP010000197.1:0-4297 GCF_015207535.1 Cyanobium sp. LEGE 06143
CGCTTCAGCAAGGTGATCAACTGCGATGTGGTGACCGAGGCCGGTCAGCAGCTGGGCAAGGTGCTGGGCTTCAGTTTCGACATCGAAACAGGCGAACTCACCACCCTGGTGCTGGGCGCCCTGGGCGTGCCGCTGCTGGGCGAAGGGGTGCTCAGCACCTGGGAACTGCCGGTGGTGGAGGTGGTCAGCAGCGGTCCAGACCGCATCGTGGTCTACGAGGGAGCTGAAGAGAAGCTCAAGCAACTCGGCACCGGCCTGCTGGAGAAGCTGGGCATCGGCGGCAGCAGCTGGGAGCAGGAGGAGCGGGAGCGCTTCCGCGGCACCATGGTGCCCGTGGAGAACCAGCTGGCCCCAGGCGTGCCCGCCGTCCAGGAGCAGCGCCGCATCCAGCCCGCCAGCAGCCAGGCCTTCGTGCCCGAAGCCGAGCTGGATTACGTGGAAGTGGAACAGCGCCGCGATCGGGCCCCCCTGCGCCAGCGTCGCTACCTCGACGACGACCTGCTCGATTCCGAACCGGAGCGAAGGCCGCTCACCAGAAGGGAGCTCGATGAGCCCCTGGATCGCGAGCCCCTGGATCGCGATCCCGAACCGCTGCAGGACCCCTATGGGCGCGAGGCGCGCCGCGAGCGCRGCTACGGCGCCCCCCGCCGCCGACCGGCCCCACCCAGCAGTTCCGAGGTCCTGGACGTGGATGCCGAAGACCTCGACGATCCCTGGTGAGACGGCTGCTTTGGTGAGAGGCCTGCTGTCAGTCAGTCGGCCTTGAAGCTGAGCGAGGCCGAGTTGACGCAGTAGCGCTGACCCGTGGGGGCAGGCCCGTCATCGAACACGTGCCCCAGGTGGGCATCGCAGTTGGCGCAGCGGATCTCGGCGCGCACCATGCCGTGGCTGCGGTCGATCAGGGTGGTGATGGCGCCGGGCTTCACCCCATCCCAGAAGCTGGGCCAGCCGGTGCCGGAATCGAACTTGCTGGCGCTGCTGAACAGTTCGGCGTCGCAGCAGACGCAGTGGTACATGCCCTGGCCCTTGTGGTTCCAGTAGGCACCGCTGAAGGGCCGTTCGGTGCCGCCCTGGCGCGCCACCCGGAACTGCTCGGGGGAGAGGCTCTGGCGCCACACCTCCTCACTGGTGGTGCGGGCCAGGCCACTCTCCACGCCGCAGGCGGAGGACTGGGGATCAGGGATGGCCGCCATGGGAACCACGCAAGGGAGCCCAACCCTAGGAATCGGGCTGGGAGCCCCGCAGCCCCGGGGGCAACAGCTCCATAACGAGGTCGGCCAGGGAGGCCACCGCCCCGGGGCGACCGCGCAGCTGGACCAGCTCGTCCCGCATGGCCGTCAGCCGCGCCGGGGAGGCCAGCCAGTCGGCGGCCTCGGCAGCGATCTGCGCCGGCGTGATCGGCCCCACCCGCTCAGGTACCACCAGCCGCCCGGCCGCGATGTTGGGGGAGGCCAGGAAGCCACGCTGACGCAGGCGCCAGAGGCTGAGCAGCGTTCCCAGCAGCGGGCGCAGCAGCGGCAGCCGTGCCAGCAGCCCCGCCAGGCCATCCCAGGCCTGCATCACGCCGAGGTGTTGGGTGGGCACCAGCACCAGCATCGGCACCGCCAGGGCAGCCAGTTCCGCCGTGTTGGCCCCCACCGTGGTGAGCGCCAGGCAGCACTGGCTGAGGCTGGTGTGGGCCGGGCTCTGGCGCTCCAGACGGATGCGAGTGCCGGCGGCCGTGATCAGGGCATCGCCCTCCAGGCTGAGGCTGGGCGGGCCGCCGCGGTAGGCCGCCGCGATCGGATTGGCCGGGCTGGCATGGCGCAACAGCCCCTCCACGCCGATCGTGGGGGCCAGGGGGAGCAGAAAGCGGCAGTCGGGCTGCAGGGCCGCCAGGCGATCAGCCGTGTCCAGCAGGAAGGGCACACCCACCTGCAGCTTGGCGGGCTTGGAACCGGGCAGCAGGGCCACCCAGTGGCCCGGCGGCAGAGGAGCGTCGCTGCGGGCACTCTCGGAGAGGTCCGCCATCAGATCCCCCACCACGCTGCAGCGGGAGCGCCAGCGCCTGGGCAGCCGGTCCGCGGCGCGGGGGCCCATGGCGGCAATGCGGTCGTTCCAGCGGGGCCAGCGGGCCACCCACTCCGCATAGGTGAGATGGCGATAACCGAGGCGGGCCGAGAGCAGAACGCTCCAGAACTGATCCCCCCCCAGAAACACCACCACCCCCTGGCGGGGCCAGGGGCCGAAGCGCCGGGGCCGCAGCAGCAGGCTCCAGAAGCGCCGCGCCGGCAGCGTGCGCTCGAACAGTCCCCAGCTGGCCGCGGCCCGGTGCTCCGTGCCGGTGCCATTGGGACACGGCACCAGCACCAGGTGAAGCCCGCAGAAAGGCTTGGGGCCCGCGGAGCCCAGGCCCAGGCGGCGGTGCAGGTGCTGGGCCAGGGGCCTCACCCAGGTGCTCAGCTCACCGGGGCCGTTGCTGACCAGCACGATGGCAGCGGCGGCAGTCCCAGGGGGGGTGACGGGCGCCGCAGTGGCCCTGGCCACAGGCAGGAGAAGAAAAATGCGGATGGCGAGACTTGAACTCGCAAGGCCGAAGCCACACGCCCCTCAAACGTGCGTGTCTACCAATTCCACCACATCCGCTTGATGGCACCAAAGGTTGGGCCAGGCCCATCCCGGTGCTGCGACGAACCGAGCCGGCCCATCGGCCCAGCACAATACCTAACGCTCCTCCCCGCGCCCGCCAGGGAATGCCGCAGTGAGCGCTGATACAGTCCGCCCTGGCCTGTACCAGCTGAGCGGCGGCGGATGTCCATCGGCAAAGTGCTGATCGCCAACCGCGGCGAGATCGCCCTCCGCATCCTGCGCAGCTGTCGGGAACTTGGCATTGCCACCGTGGCGGTGTACAGCACCGTGGACCGCAACGCCCTGCACGTTCAGCTGGCCGATGAGGCCGTGTGCGTGGGTGAGGCACCGAGCTCCAAGAGCTACCTGAACATTCCGAACATCCTGGCGGCCGCCACCTCCCGCGGCGCCGATGCGATCCATCCCGGCTACGGCTTTCTGGCCGAGAACGACCGCTTCGCCGAGATCTGCACCGACCACGGCCTCACCTTTGTGGGCCCCTCCCCCGAAGCGATCCGCTCGATGGGCGATAAGTCCACCGCCAAGATCACCATGCAGTCGGTGGGAGTGCCCACCATCCCCGGCAGTGAGGGCCTGCTGGAGCACCCTCGCCAGGCCGCCGAGCTGGCCGAGGCGATGGGCTATCCGGTGATGATCAAGGCCACCGCCGGCGGTGGCGGCCGGGGCATGCGCCTGGTGCCGGACGCCGATCAGCTCGAGAGCCTGTTCAAGGCCGCCCAGGGGGAAGCGGAGGCCGCCTTCGGCAATCCGGGCCTCTACATGGAGAAATTCATCGACCGCCCCCGGCATGTGGAGGTGCAGGTGCTGGCCGATCGCCACGGCAACGTGGTGCATCTGGGGGAGCGCGACTGCTCGATCCAGCGCCGCCACCAGAAGCTGCTGGAGGAGTCGCCCAGCGTGGCCATCGATGCCGAGCTGCGCCGTGAGATGGGGGAGGCAGCCGTGAATGCGGCCCGCACCATCGGCTACGAGGGGGCCGGCACGGTGGAGTTCCTGGTGGATCGCGCCGGCCGCTTCTATTTCATGGAGATGAACACCAGGATCCAGGTGGAGCATCCCGTCACCGAAGTGGTGACCGGCGTGGATCTGATCGCCGAGCAGCTGCGCATCGCCGGTGGGGAGCCGATCTCCGTGAAACAGGAAGACATCAGCCTGCGGGGCCATGCCATTGAGGTGCGCATCAACGCCGAGGACCCGCGCCAGAACTTCCGGCCCGCTCCGGGGCGCATCACCGGCTGGCTGCCGCCTGGAGGCCCTGGCGTGCGGGTCGACAGCCACGTCTACACCGGTTACGAGATCCCCCCCTTCTACGACTCCCTGATCGGCAAATTGATCGTGTGGGGGGTCGACCGCGACCACGCCCTGCGGCGCCTGCGCCGGGCCCTTTCAGAGTGCGCCGTCACGGGCATTCCCACAACCATCGAGTTTCACCTGCAGCTGCTGGATCGGCCTGAGTTCCAGAGCGGTGACGTGCACACCAAATTCGTGGAGCAGGAGATGCTGCCGATGGTCTGAGGCCCGCTCAGGCCACGGCGCTGGCATGGCGCATCGCCTGGGTCACCAGACCCTGCTGACCCACCAGCAGCTCCCGCACCAGGCTGATCAGACCCACCCACACCACCGGCGTCACATCCACCCCCCCGATCGGCTGGATCAGACGCCTGGTGGC
>NZ_JADEWP010000198.1:0-4286 GCF_015207535.1 Cyanobium sp. LEGE 06143
GGCCCCAGGCGCCCGCACGGCCGTCCTCCGGGGAGGGACATGGTCTGGATTCCCGCCGGCGCCTTCACCATGGGCTCCGATGCCCACTACCCCGAGGAAGCCCCGGCCCACCGGGTGCAGGTTGAGGGCTTCTGGATCGATCGGGCGCCGGTCACCAATGCCCAGTTCCTTAAGTTCGTGAAGGCCACAGGCCACACCACCGAGGCCGAGCGACCCGCCGATCCGGCCGACTACCCCGACGCCTTGCCGGAGCTGCTGGCCCCTGCCTCGATCGTGTTCGTGCCGCCCCCAGGCCCGATCAGCACAGGTGATCCCTACCGCTGGTGGCAGTACCTAGCCGGCGCCACCTGGCGCCACCCGGAGGGTCCCGGCAGCTCGATCAAGGGCCGCGACCACCACCCGGTGGTTCATATCGCCCACGCTGATGCCCTCGCTTATGCCACCTGGGCCGGCAAGGCGCTGCCCAGCGAGGCCCAGTGGGAACGCGCCGCCCGGGGCGGTCAGGAAGGCTGGGAATTCGCCTGGGGCGATGAGCTCTATCCCGGTGGACGCCCCATGGCCAACACCTTCCAGGGCGACTTCCCTCACCACAACAGCCGCCTTGACGGCTTTGAGCGCACCTCACCGGTGGGTTCGTTCCCTCCTAACGGTTACGGCCTGCTCGACATGATTGGCAACATGTGGGAGTGGACCGACGACTGGTACGGCGACCATGCTGCCCTGGTGTCGGCCCACAAGGCGGGGGGCAGTTGCTGCACGATCGAGAATCCCCGCGGGATGGGCCGCGAGGCCAGCATCGACATCACTTCCCAGCACGGCTCGACTCCTCGCAAGGTGGTGAAGGGCGGCTCATTCCTGTGCGCCCCTAGCTACTGCCGCCGTTACCGTCCCGCTTCCCGCATGGCCCAGGGCATCGACACCTCCACCTGTCATGTTGGCTTTCGCTGCGTGGCAGGAGCCTGAGCAATGGAGCAGGCGCTGCTTGAGTCCGCCCTGGAGAGTCTGTCCGGTGGCCTGCGGCTTCTGCTGGAAGGTCTATCGGTGGTGACCGTGGCGCTCGGGCTGGCGGTGACCATGGGCCAGGCCCTGCGTTTGAGGCGCCGAGCGGGCTATCGCCATCGTCATCCGCGCCCGTTCAACAGCCTGCGACTCACCTTCGGCAGCTGGCTCTCCATGGCGCTGGAGTTTCAGCTCGCTGCCGACATCGTGGCCACCACTACTGCCCCCTCCAATGAAAACCTGATCCAGCTGGCGGTGGTGGCCGTGATCCGCACCTTCCTGAATGTTTTCCTGGCCAGGGAAGTGGAGGCCGAGCAGAAGCTCGAAGATGCCCTCTTCAGCCAGGATGTTGCATCGGCAAAGGCCAGTGGGAGTATCCCCAACACACCAACCTCTCTGGGTTAAGAGGCCACAATCACGATGGGAAACCTCAACAACGAACTGGCCAAGGAGCGCAACCGAGCGGCGGCGGAGCGCACGATGATGGCCTGGATTCGCACCTGCCTCTCACTGATCAGCTTCGGTTTCGGCCTCGACAAGATTATCGGGGCGATCAACAGAAGCCGCTTCGAAGACAGTGGCCATGCCGGCCTGAGTGTGCGGTTGGTGGCGATGGGTTTTGTGCKCACTGGCATCCTGGCGATGGCCGCTGCCACCCGGCAGCATCTGCACACGCTCAGATTGATTCGACGCGATGACTTCGTGTATGTGGATCAACGCTCTATTACCATATTAACGGCCATTGCCCTCACGATCATCGGCATTGCCGCCTTCGCGCTCTTGGTCACTGGCTCTGTCGCGATCTGACTCCCATGTCCCAATCCGCAGGCCTTCTGGTCACGACCACCATCGTGACGCTCATGCTCAGCCTCGGCCTGGGCCTGAAGGATTACCCCTTCGTGTTGCTCAGGGATCGGCCCGGCTTTCTCTGGCGGGTGTTGCTGGGCACCTGCCTGCTGGTGCCCCTGGCCGGCTTGGCGCTGGTGCTGCTGCCGTTGCATGCCCTGTTCACCCTGCCGGCCTGGGTGGCCATGGCCCTGATGCTGGCCTGCCCCAGCGCTCCACTCATTCTCTTCCGGGTGCGCAGTGGTGGCGGCACCGCAGAGCTGGCAGCACGGCTACAGATCGCGGCGGCGCTGCTGGCCACCGTGTCCATTCCCATGCTGGCCATGGTGTTCAAGGCCAGTGCAGGCCTGAGTGGGTGGCAAGTCAACGGTTGGGAGGTGAGCCCGATCGCCGTGGCGGTGCAGGTGTTGAAGGTGCAGGTGCTGCCAGTGCTTGCCGGGGTGCTTCTGGCCCAGTGGCGGCCCCGCCTGGCTCAGCGCTGCAGTGTGCTCCTCGGCAAGCTCGCCACCTTGATGCTGGCGTTGGTGCTGATCGCCCTGCTGGGGCTGAGCGCCCGCCAGCTCCTGCCGTTCCTGCAGCGGAACCTCGAGGGTCTGGCTGCCATGGCGGGTCTCAGCCTGCTCTCCCTGGCGATCGGCTATGGCCTGGCGGGGCGGGATCCCCTGGAGCGGCGCACGGTTGCTCTGGTGAGCGGCATGCGCAACACGGGCCTGGCGGCGGAACTGGCCTTCACCTACGCGCCACCCGAGGTGCTGGCGGATTTGATTCCGGGCATCCTCAGCTACGTGTTGATCACAGTGGTGGTGTCCACCCTGTTTCTTCGCTGGCAGAAACGGGACTTGGCCAGAGCGGGTTGAGCCGCGTCAGAAGAAGAATTTCACGCCAGCCTCAATGCCATTCTGGTAGCTGGTGAACCCACTTGCGGGGGTGTCTCCGTCGCCATATTGCAGTCCCAGATAGCGCCAGGACAGGGTGAGGTCCGTGTTGTTTCCTACCGCGTAGCCCAGGCCGATCTGGGCATTGCCGGAGACGTTCTTGGCGCCGCTGAAATCGAAGCCGCCGATGTCGGCGCGAGCGAAGGCCCGCAGCTTCGGCGAGAGAAAATAGGTGCCCTGGATGCCCACCATGGGCTGGACCCAGGTGCGATCAAACGACCGCTCAGCGCCCAGCACGGTCTGCCGGGGTCCGTCCCCTCGCAATTCCGCCCGCACATCAAGGCCCACATCGATCACTCGCACCCCCATGTAGGGAATCAGGCTGTAGCTGCCGGGTTTGGCCACGGCCGATTCGCGGTCACCGAGCCGATAGCGCACGGCCAGGTCGTAGATCCCCTGGGTTGACCTGATGTCTGTGTTGCCGCTGATGAGGCCCCTTGGGGCGGTTCTGCCGTTGAAGGTGCCCAGCTTCACGTAGCTCAGATCCGTGAGCAGCCCCCAGCGGCCCCGCTCGACGCTCCCTCGTACGAAGGTGCCCCAGTCAAGGGCGGAGAGCACATCGCCGAGATCGAGATCCACATCGCTCTCGAACCCGTTGATGGTGGTGGTGCCGGTGGTCCTTAGCGGGGCAAAGCCATATATCTCCACGGTGCCTGACCAGTCTGGAGCTGGTTCGGACTCAGGGCTGTCGGCCAGCCCCTGCTTCTCCTCGGCGGGGCTGTCAGGATTGGGGAGCGCAGGCTCCTCGGCCCTGGCTGGGGTGACTGTCGCCAGTGGGACGGCAGCCAAGAGGCCTGCTGCCAGGAAAAACCGCGTGTGCACCATGATGCTCGAAGGAGCTCGCACACGCAAGCAATATGTTGCACCACTGTCTCATCTGCCCCCGAAGCGGAGCAGATCGTCTATTCCAGCTTTGCCTGTGGCCGCATCAGCCCTCAGGCCTCAGGCCTCAGGCCTCAGGCCTCAGGCCTCAACGGAGCCAAAGGCCACCTGGCAGGCCGCATTGAGCAGCTCCGCTTCGGAGGCGTTGCTGGGGGGCTGGCCATCAATGGTGCCGGCCTTGCAATCGGCGCTTATCTGGTAGTCGCCGTCGTCGGCCTTGACGAGGAAGGTCACATCATCGTCATTGGTGGGCTGAATTGAGCCGTAGTAGAGTTCGTAGTCGGTGTTTGGCACCACGATGACTTCGGTTTTGGTGGATACGGCGTTATCCACGGCTGAATTGATGATCGCTGCCGTGGCCAGGGTGGTGATCCCCCAAGTGGCCGCACTGGCGCCCCACCAGCCCCAGCTGGAGCTGTACCGACCGCCATACCATCCATAATTCCAAGGGCGGGCATAGCCCCAGCCCGGCCGGGCCCAGCCACCTCTGTAGCGATAGCGGTTGTCGTAGCGCCGCCAATTGTTGTTGGCTCGGTTATAGCCCCGGCGGTAGCCCCTGTTGTAGCCTCGGTCATAGGCTCTGCTGCGGTTGCCAGCGCGGTTGTAGTCGCGGCCGCGACGGCC
>NZ_JADEWP010000199.1:0-4258 GCF_015207535.1 Cyanobium sp. LEGE 06143
CCCCTGAGGCCCCTTCGCTGGGGCTGGCTGAGCCCGCCGCCGCCGCCCCGCTCGACCTCGAGATCCGCGTGGCCCTGTTACGGGCCGGAGCCGACCCCAGCCTTTCGGCCCGGGGGACCTGGCAACTGCTCAGCCGCGACGGGGCCCTGCTCCAGCAGGGTGGTGCCGACGAGAGGGTGCGTCTCTCCGGTGCGCTGCAGGCCGTGCCGGAAGCCTGGTTCCAGACCAGCGGCGAAGCGCTGCTGGTCAACGGTCAGCCCTATGCCGGCCGCATCCGGCTGATCCAGCAGCAGGGCCGGCTGCGGTTGGTGAACCACCTCCCCCTCGAGACCTACATCACCTCGGTGGTGGGGGCGGAGATGCCCAGCAGCTGGTCGCCGGAGGCCCTGCGGGCCCAGGCGGTGGCGGCTCGCTCCTATGCCCTGGCCCACATGGCCAGGCCCGCCGACCGGCACTGGCATCTGGGCGACACCACCCGCTGGCAGGCCTACCGAGGCATGGCCAGTGTCAGCGAGCCGACCCGCCAGGCCGCCGCCTCCACCGCGGGCCTGATCCTGAGTTACCAGGGCGCGATCGTGGAGAGCCTCTACGCCGCCAACCGGCAGATCAGCCTGGAAGCCCACGGCCATCTCGGCGCCAGCATGAGCCAGCACGGCGCCCAGGACCTCGCCAAGCAGGGGTACCGCTACAACCAGATCCTCGGCCACTACTACCAGGGGGCCTCGCTGGCGCGTCTGAAGGCCGGTGCGGGTTGAACGGCTCTGGAAGGCGGCGCTGGAGATCTCCCAGGCCGCCCAGGGCAGTGGTGATCTGGTGCCCCTGCGCACCGAGCTGGTGGCCCAGCCCGCCCTGCAGCCCTTCGTGCTGCGCCGCCTGCTGAGCGCCACTCCCAAGCACCTGCGCCGGGAGGGGCCTCGGCCCAATCCCTTCCTGCCCTGGGATCGGGCGCTGGAGGTGGAGCGACTGGGCCACAGCCACGTGCTGCTGCTCAACAAGTTCCCCGTGCAGCCTGGCCACCTGCTGGTGATCACGCAGGACTGGGCGCCCCAGGCCGGCTGGATCGCCCTGGCCGACTGGCAGGCCGTGGCCTACCTGGCCGAGGACACCGCGGGCTTCTGGTTCTTCAACAGCTGCGCCGCTGCGGGGGCCAGCCAGCCCCATCGCCATCTGCAGTTGCTGCCCCGCCACGCCGGCGAAGCCAGCTGTCCCCTGGTGGAGACGTTCCGCAGCCAGCTCCGCCAGCAGAGCCCTGCCTGGCCCTGGTGCTACCGGCTCAGTGCCCGCCAGTGCCCCAACGATCCCTCGGAGCTGCAAGCGCTCTACCTGCGCCATGCGGAAGAGCTCGGCATGGGGGATCCCCGGCACGATCCCCAGCCACGCCATCCCTACAACCTGCTCTTCGATGACGAGTGGTTTCTGACGGTGCGGCGGGAGCAGGAGCACTGCGCCGGCTACAGCGTCAACGGGCTCGGGTTCGCCGGCTATCTGCTGGCCACGAAGCGCTCCGATCTCTCCTGGCTGCTGTGCCACGGCCCCTGGGAGCTGCTGCGGCGGGTGGCCACACCGCTCTGAGGCCCAGGCCCCGAGATTCAGTGGTCCCACGGTTGCCAGGGCAGCGGGGGATGGGCGTCGCTGGAAACAAGGCAGCCCGATGGGGTTGCTCTTAGCCACTCTTCCGTTGGCACCCTCCTATGACAACCTCTACAGCCACTCTTTCCAAATCCGTCGCTGGCCTCGCCCCAGCTCCAGGCGCCAGCGGCGTCGCGGCCCGCAACCGCCGCGTGGAGCAGTACAGGGCCCTGGTGCGGCCGATTGCCCTGCACTACCACCACCGTTGCCCGGAACCCCTCGACGACCTCATCCAGGTGGGGCTGATGGGCCTGCTGCGGGCCGCAGAGCTCTACCGGCCCGCCATGGCCACGCCCTTCGAGGCCTTCGCCCGGCCCCACATCCGGGGAGCCCTGCTCCACTACCTCCGCGACGTGGCTCTGCCGATCCGGTTGCCCCGGCGCCTCGATGAACAGCGGCAGCAGCTGGCCCGGCTGAGAGCTGAGTGGTTCGCCACCCACCATCGCCCCGCCACGGAGGAGGAGCTGCGCCGCCAGCTGGGCCTGAGCCAGGACCGTTGGCAGCAGCTGATGGCCGCCGAGCGACTGGTGCGTCTGCCCTCGCTGGAGGAGCTGCAGCTTGAGGCCGGCCACGGGGATGGTGCCAGCCACGAGGACCATGACCACGGCTCACAGGAGGCTCCGGCGCTCCTGCTGGCCCGGCTGGAGGAACCCCTGCGGCTCGTGGTGGAGAAGGTGATCCTGGGGGGTTGGAGTTACAGGAAAACAGCAGCGGCCCTGCAGGTGAGCCCCATGACGGTGCAACGCCGGCTGCGCAAGGGGCTCGCCGAGCTGCGGGGCTGGCTGCTCAGCCCTGAGGTTCAGCAGCATCCCGCTGCATCTGCTGTTCCAGGGTGCTGATCGCCGCGCTCACCGCCGCCAGCTGGCGCTCGATGCCATCGCGCCAGAAGCGCAGCATGCGCAGCTTGCGCTCCTGGTGGCGGCGCAGACCATCACCGGCGGCCTCAGCAGGGCCACAGCAACCGAAGGGGGGAAACATGGAAGTGGAGTTGTAGAACAAGGTTCTAGCGGTGGCCAGGCCTGCCTGAGAGCGGGCCCTCGATCCATGCCCCGGGGGAGCAGCGGCTGAACCCAGCGGGGATCGGCTCCGGTAAGGTAGTCCGGATTCTCCCGCTCAGATGCAGCGCCGCGGACGTCCTTGCATGGCCCTCGCCTGCGTGGTTGCTCCCTGAACGCCTTCTGCTCTCCAAGGCATTCTCTGCGGCGCCGACCCGTCCAAGGGCACCGCAGCACCACAGCACTCTCCCCCCTTAGACGATTGAGATCGTTGGTTGCTCCAAGGCTGCTGCCCAACCCAGGCGGCCTCTGTCGCATGGTCCTGGTGGTGGCCATTGCCACGGTGGGGGTCGCTGCCCAGCCTGCCCAGGCGGCCGTGGCCCTGATGGCCGGTCAACGGGCCAGGGCACTCAATGGCAACTTCAACAGCGTGCCGGTGCTGCACTCCAACCAGCCCGAGGAGGTGGAGGGTCCTGGCATTCTGATCACCACGGAACCAGGGGTGACCTACGCGGCAGAAAACGGCGCTGCCCTGAAGAACGCTGAGTTCACCTTCAACGGTGACTTCGGGGTGCACATGCACCACAAATATTTCCCGGATTACCGCAAGCAGATCCGCCCCGGTGAGCGCCGCACCGAGCTCACCCTTGGACTGATCCTGATCAACCCGGGCCAACAGCCCATTCAGATCAGCTTTGATCGCGGTGCCGTTCGCAACAGCTTCGAGGCTCCCTACCTGGCCAACAACCTGATGGGCGTCAAACCCCTGGGTGTCCGCCCCTGGAACACCGGCCCCGGGGATGCCACGGCGGTCCAGATGCTGCGGGGCAGTCTGGATCGTGGTCTCAGTGAGACGATTACCATCCCCGCCCGCAGCCGCGTGGTGCTGTTCCGCACCCAGTTGCCGGCCCTCGGCATCGCCAATGCCCTGCTGCGGGGACGCAGCAACGGGCCGTTCCAGATGGCGGTGGTGGCTGCCAGCAATCCGTACAGCGATGCAGATCTGGTCAGGGTTCTGGATCAGCGACGCCTGGCGCCTGGGCGCGTGTACCTCAATCAGCTCGCCGCGATCAAGAATCGCCGGGTGTTTTCCCGGGTCGGAGGGGTGGCCCTGGGGGATGAATATCAGGCCTCCATCACCCATGACCTGAAGCGCCAAGGTCCCCTGCATGTGCCGCTCACCAGCACTGACCGCCATCATTTCGGCACCCGTGATGTGCAGGTGAACCAGCTGGCCAGCCGCATGATCGATTCCTCTCTCGACAACGTCGGCACCTACGGCGTGCGCTTCGATGTGGATCTCAACCTGAAAGGTTCCGGTCCCTACGAGCTGGTGATGAGTCATCCCACGATCCCGGGCGTCAACACCTTCACCGCCTTCCGCGGCTCGATTCAGATCCGCACACCCGAAGGACTGCAGGAGGTCCATGTGGGCATGCGCTCGGGCGAGAGTCTCTCCCTCACCACGCTCAATCTTCCTGGTGGGGGGAGCAGCTATCCGGTGCGCGTCAGTCTCGTCTACCCCGCTGATGCCACGCCCGGCCATCTGCTGAGTGTGGTTCCGATCAGCCAGCTCGCCATGGTGCAGGCGCGGCAACAGGCCCAGGCCGCTTCCAGCCCGGCCACTCCTGCCC
>NZ_JADEWP010000201.1:0-4122 GCF_015207535.1 Cyanobium sp. LEGE 06143
CCCCCACCCGCAGGCTCCAGCCCACGGCGGCCAGGCGCCCCACCTGCAGCCGCAGCAGCAGGCCCCGCTGGCGGGCCTGCGCTTCCAGCTGGGCCAGGCTCGGCAGATCGGGCTCCATTACGCCGGCTTGCCGCAGCTGGGGCAGTAGGGGAAGCAGGCGTAATGCAGCGCGCCGCACTGGCTGCAGTCGTGCTGCAGCTGCAGGCCGCAGTGCATGCAGTAGTTGGGCAGCACGCCCTCCCGCCGCGGCAGGCTGCGCTCGCAGCTGGGGCACTGGCTGCGCGCCAGCGACTGCAGGGCCTTCTCGTAGCGGATCGTGTGCTGGCGCTGCTCCTGCGGCGCCGCCTGCTCCTTCTGTTTGCGCGCCAGGTAGCCATTCAGCCAGCGGATCAGGGCCCGGCCCACCAGGAAGGTGAGCAGGGCACCCACCCCATAGCGGATGTAGGCGCCGAAGCTGGGCAGATAGGGCACCAGCTCCACGAAGAAGGCGAACAGTCCGAACAGCAGGAAGCCCCACACGAAGGGCCACTGGTCGCTGCGGCGGAAGCGGCGGAACTGCCACAGCGACAGCCCCAGCAGCGGCCCCACCAGCAACAGCCGGATGCCGAAAGCCCTTAGTTCCGCCCGCTGCCGGGCTGCCTGGAAGCGCCCCTGGGCCTCGGACTGCAGCTGCTGCAATTGCTGCCGGGGCACGGCGATCGAGGCCTGCACCTGCCGCAAGCGGGCCGCCAGTGCCGCCTGCTCGCCGCTGAGCTGCTGTTGCTGCTGCAGCAGCCCATCGAGCTGGCGGGCCCGGGCGATCACCTCCGGGTTCTGGTCGGACTGAGCCGTGGCCGAGCGGGTGGAGCGCCAGTTGTCGAAGCTGGCCTTCTCGCGCTCGTAGCGGGCCTGGGCCTGCTGCTGGCGCTCTCCCAGGCGCTCGGCCTGCTCCTGCAGCGCCTCGCGGCGGCTCTCAAGGGGTTGCAGCTCGGCCTCCAGCGCCGTTTTGGCCGGCTGGTCGAGGAACTGCTCGAGTCTGGGCGGACTGGAGAGCAGGGGCAGGTCGGCGATCAGCGCCCCGCCCACCTGGATCAGGAAGTAGGCGAACAGCAGGGCGATCAGCCACTGGCCGGCGCGCACCAGCCGTTCCGGACCTCGGGAGGGGTTCACCATCGTGAGCTCCGGCTTGGCCCATCCTCAGGGCGCCAGGGCCAGGCCGCCAGCACCGCCGCCAGCGACAAGGGCCCGTGCAGGTGAGGAAACAGCTCGCCGCTGTGCGGCGCCGGCTCCAGCCGCACCACCGCGCCCGCCGCCGCCAGCCGATCGGGGTCGAGCACCAGCAGCCTCAGATCGGCGGGGTCGAGGTCGGCGTAGAAGCGGCCATGGCTGGCGGCCAGCTGGTGGGCCTGGCTGAGGTGGATGAAGCCCTCCTGCTCCAGCGAGCGGCCGCGGGTGGAACGGCGGTAGCTGCCGGCGGCCTGCGCCGCCTGCCACTCCTGCCGCAGGGCCAGGTGATAGAGCCAGCCGGGCGACCACCACCCCTGGCGGGCCGCCCAAGGAGGATCCAGCACCGCCGCCAGCTCCGCTCCGGCCAGAAAGCGGCCCAGCCAGGCCTGCAGGGGCTGCAGTGACGCTTCGGCGTCAAAGCGCTGCGGGTCGGCCAGGCGGAACTGGCGCACAAACGGCAGCAGCGCCATGTCGGCCAGGGACGGCCGTTCGCCCAGCAGCCAGCCGCCGGACGCCAGCCGTTGGTTCCAGCGGCGCAGGATCGCCAGGGCCGCCTGGCGGTGGCTCTCCTGCTCCCCCTCGGCACCAAACCGGCCGGCGTACTTGTAGCGGTCCAGGTGGTGCTTGAACGGCCCGTCGTTCTCCGCGATCAGCGCCTCGATGGCGGCGGCCTCGGCCGCGCTCCAGCCCTGCAACCAGCCGTGGGGATCGCGGCGCGCCAGGGCCCAGGCCATCACCGCCAGGCTCTCCTCGATCACCCGCTCCCCCTGCACCAGCACCGGCACCGTGCCCTTCGCCGACGCCGCCAGCAGCTCCGGCGGCTTGGCCTTGAGGCTCACCTCCCGCAGCTCCAGATCCACGCCGGGCTTCAGCCCCGCCGCTACCAGGGCCAGCCGCGCCCGGATCGCATAGGGGCAGCGGCGGAAGCTGTAGAGGATCGGCCGCGCTTCAGCCACCGCTGCTGGGCGGCACCGGAAAGCGCCGGCCGAGGTGGTCCTCGCCCCGCTGGCGGGCCAGCGCCATCTGGCGCTGGCGCTCGGCGTAGCGCAGGCGATCAGCGCTGTTCTGGCGATCGACGCAGTGGCGGCAGCTCACCCCCTCGGCGTAGCTGGGCAGCTGGCGGTCGGCGGCGGTGAGGGGCATGCGGCAGCCGTGGCAGAGGCTGGCCTCGCCCGGCTCCAGCTGGTGATTCACGGCCACCCGCTGGTCGAACACGAAGCACTCCCCCCGCCAGCTGCTGCCCTGCTGCGGCCGCTCCTCCAGGTAGCGCAGGATGCCGCCATGCAGGTGATGCACCCCCTCAAAACCCTGCTGCAGCAGGTGGGCCGTGGCCTTCTCACAGCGGATGCCGCCGGTGCAGAACAGGGCGATCGCCTTGGGACGGCGCTGCTCCACCAGGGGCCGCAGCTGCTGCTCCACCCAGGCGGGGAACTGCCGGAAGCTGGTGGTGCCCGGGTCGATGGCGCCGTCAAAGCTGCCCAGGGCCACCTCGTAGGCGTTGCGGGTGTCCACCACCAGCGTGTCTGGATCGCGAATCAGGGCCTCCCACTGATCGGGCGCCACGTGGCGGCCCACCGACGCCGCCAGGTAGGGGCGCAGGGAGGCATCCCCCAGGGTCACGATCTCGCGCTTGAGCCGCACCTTGAGCCGGTGGAAGGCCTGCTGGGGCGCCTCGGCCCGCTTCACCTCCAGGGCGGCCAGGCGCGGATCGGCCCGCAGCAGCTCCAGCAGTGCCTCCACCGCCTCGGCCGGCCCGCTCACCGTGCCGTTCACCCCCTCCGGCGCCAGCAGCACCGTGCCCCGCACCCCGCCGGCCTCGCCGCAGGCCAGCAGGCGCTGGCGCAGCGGCGGCAGCTCCGCCGGATCGAAGGCCGCGAAGCGGTAGAAGGCAGCCAGGCTCAGGCCCATGGGGAGCGGCTCAGGCAGGGCACAGCGCCGCTGCCGCCCCCTCCACCGTCACGCCGGCGGCGGCGAGCAGGGCCTGGTCGGCGGCCACGTCGGGGTTGCCGGTGGTGAGCAGGGTGTCGCCGTAGAAGATCGAATCGGCGCCGGCCAGCAGGCAGAGGATCTGGGCCTCGCGGCTGAGCTGTTCGCGGCCGGCACTGAGCCGCACGCGGCTGCTGGGCATCAGGATCCGGGCCGTGGCCACCATCCGCACCAGCTCCAGGGGATCCAGCGGCGGCTGCTCCTGCAGCGGCGTGCCCTCCACCGCCACCAGGGCGTTGATCGGCACGCTCTCGGGGTGGGGATCGAGGTTGGCCAGCACCTCGAGCAGCCCGGCCCGGTCGCTGAGTGCCTCGCCCATGCCGATGATGCCGCCGCAGCAGACGGTCACCCCGGCCCGCCGCACCCGCGCCAGGGTTTCGAGCCGCTCCTGGTAGGTGCGGGTGCTGATGATGCGCGCGTAGTGCTCCGGGCTGGTGTCGAGGTTGTGGTTGTAGGCGGTGAGGCCCGCCTCGGCCAGCCGGGCGGCCTGGGCATCGCTGAGCATGCCGGCGGTCACGCAGGCCTCCAGGCCCAGCGCGCGCACGCCGCGCACCATCTGCAGCATCGCCTCGAAGGGCGCCCCATCGCGGATCTCACGCCAGGCCCAGCCCATGCAGAAGCGATGGGCACCCGCCTGCCTGGCCGCCCGGGCCCGGGCCAGCACCGGCTCCACCTCCAGCTCCGGCCGGCCGCTCACATCGGCGCTGTGGTGCATCGACTGGGGGCAGTAGGCGCAGTCCTCCTCGCAGCCGCCGGTCTTGACGCTCAGCAGCGAGGCCAGCTGCACCCGGTAGCCGGGGTTGGCCTGGCGGTGCACCTGCTGGGCCTGCCAGAGCAGCTCCATCAGCGGCGCCTCCAGCAGGGCCTGGATCTCGGCGCGGGTCCAGTCGTGGCGGTGGGTCACTGAGCGGGGCGGGGAAAGGGCAGGGT